>CAZSPC010000012.1:0-24399 GCA_964608745.1 uncultured Candidatus Saccharibacteria bacterium
CTCAAGAACCATAATGGTTTGAGAAGTGATTTGAGAGAAAAATTGGTTGATGATTTTTTGAACAGAAAAGCTCCTGAGAATTAATTTCTCAGGAGCCAGAATTGTCTATTAAGTCAATTTTGTTGCAAAAAATTTCTTTAAGACCAATTAAGTCTTCATCCACCTGAATGTTTAGTTCTTGAAAATTCTTTGAATGGAATTTTAAAAGTTAGCTAGTAGAATCCCCATAGTAAAATGCTATGGGGATCTTTTGTAATTATCCAATTGTTATTGTTACCGAGTAAGATTATAGCGCAAAAGATATATTGTGCGACAATTAGATATATATAAAATAAGTCGAAAACGGTCTGTCCCCTGTATGCTAAGGTGCTTTTCAATTAAGTATTAAACAACCTATCCTCTTCTTTTCTTAGTATTTCTATTAGGTCGTCGAAACATTTTGTTAATTTTGGATATTCTCTGATCTTATTTTCCTTATTTTCAATTAACATTTCAATTGTAATTTTTTTCTCTCGCCAAGTTTTTCCGCCACTTGTATATAAATGTAAAATTGGTTCAATTTTATCCAGTGCATAAACAAATTTTGATTCTTTGTCTTCTCTTTTTTCATATTGTTCAATCAATACAAAAAGTTCAGAAAATTCAGAAAATTCTTTTTTTATTTGTTTTAAAGAGTTTTCCTCTCGCCTTTTTTTTGATTCTAAGGTTTTTTTATCATCAGAGTAGATATATGTATCCCCTGCATAAACCTCAACAAGGTCGTGTATTAATGAATACTTTAGAACTAAATGAACTACCCCGCAGCAGAGCTGGCGGGGTATCTTTTGCTGTTTTGTTTCTATAATAGTTATTCAAACAAGCCTAGTTGTCCTAAATGTAATTGTTGATAATTTTCAATATCTTGATTTTTTATATAATTTTTAATCATCTGTGTATTGCCGTATTGTCCTACTGTATTTATGTAGTAGCCTGATGTCCAGAAACTGCCACCCCACAGAAAAGTTTTTACCTCTGGATGTTTTGCAAAAATATGTTTTGCTGTAATACTTTTTATTTTCTTAAAAATGTTTGAAATCTTTGTGTTTGGAATTGTTTGAATTAAAAAATGAACATGGTCTTTGTCTGTTCCTATTTCTAAAAAATTTATTTCATATCTTATTCCCAATTCCAAACACACAGATTTCAAAGTTTCTGATACCTCTTCGGTAAAAACTTTTCTTCTATACTTTACAGGACAAACCAGGTGGTATATTAAAAGATTTACATTGTGTGAATTCTTTATATGTTTTATTTCCATTGTTTATTAAGATAGCACAAAACCCGATGCAGAGCATCGGGGTATTTTTTTGAATCAAGGTTCAAATTTAAGTTATTGGTTGAGATAATATACCAAGCAAGCATGCTAAGTTGATAACTATGTTCTGCATCATTTTCAAACCTATCTCCCCCATTAGCATGGATTACCCTCTCAACTTCCCTAAATTTATTTAACAAACGAACAAAATCTAATATTTGATTTAAATTTGATACCATAATATATTATTTTAACATAAGAAAAAGCAGGTTGCCCTGCTTTTTGTATCTAATCCCCTGTTAAAATAATTATTATTTCTTTCCACGGGAATTTTGAAGTTTTTTCTCCAAATCTTATTTGAGTTTCTATACAATCAGAAAATAAAATTATTTTATCAACAATCTCCTCTCTGAATATAGACTCGCAAAATATTGTCGAAGCCCATATTTTTGCCCTTCTTCTTTCAGGTTCATTTACAATAATACAACCTTGATTATTTAAGAATTTTTTAATCCTTTGTTTTTTTACCGAATCAATATCTTTCTCTGTTAATAAATAAGTACACCCTCCCATTCCTTCTCCTTTTTTATTTTTTAGAATTAAACTTTATTTCATTTATTTTAAGAACTATTTCCAACAAAAAATAATATCAGAAAAACAAAAAATCCACAATTAAGTAATTGTGGATTTTTTGTTTAGACTTTCATTGTTTTATTCAGAAATTTCTGTGGTTTGGCCAGGAATAATTAGCCATGCAATTAAATATAATAGTAACGAAGGGATAATTGCTGTTACAAGCGCAATAAAGATGAAAACCAACCTTACAATTGTTGAGTCTACCTGAAAGGTCTCCCCTATTCCCCCACATACTCCAGCTACTTTTTTGTCTGTTTTTGATAAATGTAATTTTTTAATATCTTTCATGATAATTATAGTATTTATTAATACATGTCAATATTATACCAACTTTTTCAAAAAATGCAATACTATTTGACAAATAATATAAATAATGTTAGGTTGATTCTAGAACGTAATAAAAGAAAATTAAAAATATATCCAAGGAGAAATTGTTGTGACTAAAATAGTTTTTAACAACCGAAAGGTATATTTTTTAGTTAAAAATATACCAGAAATCGAAAAAGGAAGAATTCTTTTAGTCTTTGGGGAGGGTGGAAAATGGAAACTTCCTTCAAAGCAAGATTGTAAAGAACTGGGTTATAAAATAAAGTATTGTAAAAATGATTTATTGGAAATAAAAGGTAAATCATTTTTCTATCAAGGTTTTTATACTAAACCTTGTAAAAAAAATAATTCAAATCTAAAAACTACTTTTTCAAGCAAAAAACAAGTTGAGAAAATGATTATCAATGAAGAAATTTGTTTTAATCATTCGTTCGTTCTTAATAATAAACTTGGTCTTGGACTTAGAGTCCTAGGTCAAGGAGTTTCTTATGAGAATTATTTTAACTAACCGACTAGTTATCCGAAATATGATACTAGTCGATTTTTTTTTTGGTTTTTCTAAATTTATATACCTTTACAGTTATTGGCGGGTGTATACCCCTTGCTTTCAGCCTCTTCTTTTGTATTAAACCAAATTTTGTTTTTTTTACTTATTCTTTGAGCTCCCGAACACCAAGGTAAATGGTATTTTGTACCGCTTTTTGACGCTACGTATTTACCAGAAACAGCGCCTAAATTAGCTTGTTGAAATTCTAAGTAATCTATTTTTAAGGGTGTTTTATTTCCTTCTATTATTGAGAGTCTGCCTAAACCGAATGAACCTAACCCAACTAATAAAATAAGACAAGCGAAAAATATATCCTGTCTTTCAATAAGGTTGATAATCCTCTTGATTTTATCTCTAATATCATTTATACTTTGGTGCATTGTAATAATTATATCAGATAATTAATAGGGGCAACCCGACACCACTTTTTTATTTTTAAAAATATTAAATTTTTAAAAATAAAAAAGTGGTGTCGGGTGGCGATTTTTATAGTCGCTACGCTCCTTAAAAATCAGCCATGGCACATAGAAAAGCCGGTGGATCGGCAAAAAACCTAAGAGATTCAAAACCTAAATATTTAGGTACAAAACTATATGACGGTCAGACAGCACAGACCGGTTCTATTTTGGTACGTCAAAGAGGAACAAAGATTCTGGCTGGAGAAAATGTAGGAATTGGAAAAGATCATACTCTCTTTGCTCTAAAAGACGGAAAAGTAAAATTTGGACAAAAAAGAAAGAAAAATTTTGATGGCTCATCTAAGACCAGAAAAGTTGTAAATATTGTTTAATAATTCCAAAATTGGCGATCTTCGTTTTTATTTTCAAAAAACGAATCTCATCTAATTTTTAAATAATTATTTATTCTTAAATAAAAGCAACTCATTACGAGTTGCTTTTTAAGTTAAATTTTTTCGTTTTAGGTTTTGAGAGTCAAAAACGCAATAATTATCATAAAAACAGAAAGGCCTGCGAGACTACTAAAAACTATTTCCAAATTGTTGTTTAAATACAAATTAATATCATTAGCTATGCTAGAAGTTGGTATTAATATATACGCAAACATAGAACATAAAATAGTGTAGGCACAATTTCTTCTTAATTTTCTAAAACTGTTCGGATTAATATTTTCAGTTACAGATTGTTTGAATGCCATGATCAATGCAATAATAGCTACAACAGTTAAAAAAATAAACATAAAGTTGCTTATCATTTTTCCTCCTTAACTTTATTTCTATTTTGAACAAAAAAAGCTTTCCTAATAAATATATTACACAAAACAAATAAAAAAACAATTAACTCAACCTGTTGAGTTAATTGTTTTTATTTTTATACAGAATACCGAATACTGAATACAACATACTAAACACTATTGCTCTGCTTCAATTTTTACAGTAAGTTTAACTATCTCGTCCCCTACTTTTGCTTCCAAAGTTTGCTCCCCTACTTCCTTGATTGCATTTTCCAGAATAATAATTTCCGGATCAATATCTAGTGATTTTTGTTCTTTAATTGCGTTGGCAATTTCTCCTTTTCCAATCCCAGCGAATAGATGACCTTCTTCATTAGCTTTTGCAGTAATTGTAATCGCATCTGCACTTAGTTGCCCAAGATTCTCAACTAAATTTGCTTGTTTCTCTTTTCTTTCGGCTTCTATCTTGCTTTTTTGACTTTCTAATTCTGTGACAGCATTATTAGTAGCTGTTTTTGCTAAACCTTGCGGAATTAAATAATTTAAAGCATATCCATCAGCCACATTTTTTACATCATGAGTTTGACCAACTTTTGCTACATCTTTTAGTAATATTACTTTCATATTTTTTTATGAACGAAGTGAGTTAGAAACAACATGACCCCGTTAATTTCATCCGTTTAGGATGAGAACAGATTTTTGAAAAAAGCTTTTTTCAAAAAGATGATATTTAACACGGGTCTGTATGTATAATCACAAACGCCCAAATTATTTATTGTCTTTGAATATTAAACTATTTCTTGTTCATAATCAAGTTTGAATAAATTTTGCTTTGCAAAATTTATTTACTAAAAACTATAGATTATAAATTAAAAACTAGAAACCATCTCTATTGCTTTCTCCAACTGGTTATCTCTTCCTGCTTCAAAAAGATCTTTATCAAATTCTACTTCTATATCTGGTGTTAACCCATTCTTTGAAATCGATTCCCCGTTTGGTGTAAGCCATCTCGCCACCGTAACTTTTAAGGAAGTACTTTCAGTAACCGGGGTGAGTTCTTGTACCGAACCTTTTCCATATGTTTTTGTTCCTACTAATGTAGCGATACCATGCTCGTTTAAAGCACCAGCTAGAATTTCCGATGCAGAAGCCGAACCGACATCAACTAAAATTACAAATTTTAAACTATCATTAAAAATATCATACCCCCTACTTCTGTGAATTCTATCATCAGAATTTTTACCAAAATCTTCGGTTACGACAACTTTTCCTGCTGGTAAAAACCAACTAGCCATATCAATCGCCGCCTCCATATACCCCCCCGGATTACCTCGTAAATCTAAAATTAGTTTATCTGTTCCGGATTCAATAAATTCTCTTAAAGCATCCCTAAACAATCCTGGTGAAATAGCTGAAAAACTATATAGACTTATGATGAAAGTATCGTCTTTCAATTCTGTTTTTATAGTTGGTATTTCTATATTTGCTCGAGTAATTTTAACTGGAATTAGTTCGTCTTCACCCTCTCTTGATAATGTTAGATTAACGGAAGTTCCAACTTCTCCTCGAATCAATTTAACCGCATCACTGGTTGAAAAATCTGTTGTAATTTGATCTTCAATTTTTACAATTCTATCCCCCGCTCTTATTCCCGCCATCTCTGCCGGTGAATCTTTGAGTGGTGCCACAACTGTCAAAACATTGTCTTTGATAGCAATTTCCATGCCCACACCACCAAAATTTCCCTTAATGTCTTCCTGAAATGTTTTACTATCTTCGGGCGGAAGGAAAATTGTATAAGGATCGTCGAGAGAATTAGTTAGGCCTTGGATAGCACCCCAAACTTTATCCTGGTCTGTTACTTCTCCATTTGGTGATACATATTTTGCATTAATTAAATTCCAGGTTGTCCAAAACGGCTCAAAATCAGTTTGGTTAGTGATCAAAGATTCTTTGTTTTTTAGAGTTACTACTTTTTCTATTTCTGATTTATTATTTTGTCCAAAAAAGAAACCTAAAATAAAACTACCCCCCACCAATAGAATTGCTAAAATAATAGGAAGTGATTTTTTTAGAAAATTTTTCATATACATATACATACTATTATAACTAAAAACTGAGAAACAAAAAGTGACGAAAAATCACGAGATTTATTTTTTGAGGAACAAAGGATAAGCGAGTAGATTTTTCGTCATCCTGAGGAACGAAGCGTAGCGGAGTGACGTGAGGATCCAGGAATAGAAGTAGGAAATTTGAAAACAAAAAAGGTGAAACGAACTTGTTCGTTTCACCTTATCAAATCAATTTTTATTTTTTTCTTCCACAGGAGAGGGTTGAACCCCGAGTCCGCCGGTGGATTTAATATTCATATCTCCACCGGTGGAAAAATGAATCATCGCCGCAAAAATTACTCCCGCCAATAGGTACCACACAAAGGTACCCGCTTTTTTTGGATCTCTCATGCTCTCTACCCCCCTTAATTTTCATTATTTTGAATTTCTACATGGCATTTTCTCATATTTTAAGCAAAAAGTCAATAGTTTCGAATAAATTATTGTTAAGATATAATTATAATTAATATTTAAAAATTTGTGTTTGGTTTTAAAACAAATTTTAGCGAAGCTAAAATTTGTTTACTATAACCCTAAACGCTAAGTCCTAAACCCTAATAAAATGTTAAAAAAACACACCTACAAAAATTTAACTTGGATTGATTTAAATAAACCAACCCAAGAAGAAGTGCGAGAAGTAATGGAGGAATATGCTATCCACCCCAATGTTGCTGATGATATGCTCACTCCGACATTTAAAGCAAATGTTGACCAATATGACAACTTTATCCACCTTATTCTTCACTTCCCTGCTCTGAAGCATACTCATGGAGGTTCTTTTAACCAAGAACTTGATTTTATTATAGGAAAAGAATTTATAATTACAGTTCGATATGACACCATTGATTCAATTCATAAATTTACCAAGGAGTTTGATACTAGCTCAGTCTTAGATAAAAGTAGTTCAGATGTTGGTGCGGAAGATATATTTATTGCGATGATAAACAAGCTATATAATTCAATTAGTCACGAATTAGAGCATGCACAAGCTTGTTTAAAAACAGCTCAAGAAATGATTTTTCACGGAGAGGAGAAAAAGATGGTTCAAGAACTCTCTGATATTGGTCGGGATTTATTAAATGCCAAACAGTCAACCGCTCCCCACAAAGACACCTTACTATCTCTTCAATCTGTTGGCACTGATTTTTTTGATAATGAATTTAATGAAAAAGTGAAATTAATTATCGGTAAATACAACAAATTAAGAAGTAATATTGAAAATAATCGGGAGTATTTGAAAGAGTTGCGTAATACCAATGACTCATTACTCAGTACAAAACAAAACGAAACAATGACTGTTTTGACGATTATGGCGTTTGTAACTTTCCCGCTCTCTCTTATTGCTTCTATTTTTGGGATGAATACTGTCATAATGCCGATTGTTGGTCACCCGATGGACTTTTGGATTGTTTTGGGAATAATGATTGCTTTGACAACTATAATGTTTTTGTACTTTAAAGCCCAAAAATGGTTGTAATTTTAGGAAAATTCAAAGTTGATATACGATGCTAAAAATCTACAATACTTTAAGTAAACAAAAAGAAGAATTTACACCTATCGAAAAAGGAAAGGTGCGGTTTTATCAATGTGGCCCAACAGTTTACTGGACACAGCATATTGGAAATATGCGAGCTGTTGTAATGGCTGATTTAGTGAATCGATCCTTAAAATATTTAGGTTACGGCGTAAATTTTGTTCGTAATTATACAGATGTTGGACACCTTACATCCGATGCAGATGAAGGCGAAGATAAGATGGAAAAAAGAGCAAAAATAGAAAAAAAATCTCCGGAAGAAATTGCCCAGAAATACACAGATATTTACGAAAAAGACATACAAAAACTAAACACTCTTTTTCCTACCTATAATCCAAAAGCAACCGAATATATTCAAGAAATGCAAAATATGATACAAGTTTTGCTAGACAAAGGTTTTGCTTATAAAACAGAACTAGCGATTTATTTTGATTCTTCCAAGGCAGAGGATTACTACAGGCTGTCAAAACAAAAACAAGAAGAAAATATTACAGGTGCAGGTACTGGAGAAGTTTTAGATCCAGACAAAAAATATCCTGCTGATTCAGTAATATGGTTTTTTAAAAAAGGTGTTCATAAAAATGCTTTACAAACTTGGGATTCACCTTGGGGGGTAGGTTTTCCTGGATGGCATATTGAATGTTCAGCAATGTCAAAATCTTTACTAGGAGATACTTTAGACTTAAAAATGGGAGGAATCGAACATATCCCCACCCACCATACCAACGAAATTGCTTATTCAGAAAATGCTAATGAGGCAGAATATGTTCATTATTGGATCCACAATGAACACCTATTGGTTAACAACGGCAAAATGTCTAAGTCGGGGGGCACCTCTTATTCAGTGGCCGAAATAGAAAAAAGGGGGTTTGATCCTCTTGCACTTAGATATTTTTTCTTACAAGCACATTATCGGTCAAAACAAAACTTTACCTGGGAAGCACTCAAGTCTGCTCAAAATGGATATATCAATTTAAAAAAACAAGTTGCTGGACTCAGGGATAACGCATCTTTCTTTGGTAAGTTCTTTAAATCAAAACCAAATTCAGAATTTCAACAAAAATTCATCAAAGCAATTTCTGATGACTTTAATATTCCCCAAGCTTTTGCTCTTGTGTCAGAAGTACTGAAATCAAATTTGAGTGATAAAGAAAAACTAGCAACAATTTTAGATTTTGATAAAGTTTTTGGTTTAGGCTTGAGTAAAATAAAAAAAGAAAAGGTTGATTCAAAAATACCAGTCGAAGTGCAAAAAATTCTAGATGAACGGCAAAAAGCTCGAGAAAATAAAGATTGGCAAAAATCGGACGAACTAAGAAATAAATTAAAAGAATTAAATTATGAAATTAGTGATACTGATGGTGGGCAAAAAATTATAAAAAATAAACAGCTACGCTCGTAGCTGTTTATTTTATTGTAAAAGAAAGTCAACAAAAATATTATAGGATTTTTAGAAACGATCGTTTCTAAAAATTCCAAATCTCTTAAAATTTTCAACGGCTCATCCGTGAGCCATTGAAAATGGCTTAACAAAGGCACTTACAGACATCCGATATCCGCAGATTTAGTTCTCCCCATTTTATTAACCTTTTATTCCCTATCCGAATTTTTATCTACTCCTCTTCTCGTGTTACAATAACTTTATATGGCAAAAGTAGTAAATACAAACCTAAGAGTTCCTCCTCAGGATTTAGATTCTGAGAAAGCTTTGCTGGGCTCTATAATGCTCAAAACAGAGTCTATTTTTGAAATTTTAGACTTCATCAAGGAAGAGTGTTTTTATGCTGAAAAACACAGGATTATATTTAATGCCATAATGGAATTGTTTTCAAAAAAAGAACCGATTGATATCCTCACCCTATCATCTAAACTCAAAGAAAAAAAACTCTTTGATCAGGTTGGTGGAAATTCATATTTGACTGAATTAGTTAGTTTTGTTCCCTCTTCTGCCAACATAGAACATTACGCAAAAATTGTTCACAAAAAATACATGATGAGGCGAATTATCGAAGCATCAGAGGAAATTTCGGATGTTGGTTATAATGATGCGCATGAATTAGATGAAGCGATTGATAGAGCAGAAAAAAGTATCTTCGGGATTTCTTCCTCAATGGTTTCTAGTAAAATTACTGAAATCAAAGATGCCCTAGGTGAAGCTTTTGAAAGGTTGAGTAAACTTCACGAATCGAAAGATGAAATTAGGGGTGTGCCAACCGGGTTTAGAAGTTTAGATAATAAACTATCTGGTTTTCAAAAATCTGACCTAATTATTCTAGCCGCTCGACCTTCTGTTGGTAAAACCTCTTTGATACTTGATATTGCCAGAAAAGTTGCAGTTAATCACAAAATGCCCGTTTGTATTTTTTCTCTCGAAATGAGTTCGCAACAATTAGTAGATAGGATGCTGGCAGCTGATTCAAAAGTTGACGGTTGGAAATTGAGGACAGGAAATCTTGGTAGTGATGGAAGAGAATTTGATTTAATTCGAGATTCGCTTGATAAACTTTCCAAAGCTCCTATTTTTATTGATGACCAGCCAGCTAATAATATTTTGAAAATGCGTTCTATCGCGAGAAAATTGAAACGACAACATGGTTTGGAGTTGGTGGTTGTTGATTATTTGCAATTAATGGCACCTACCCAAACAAAAGCGTCTGACAATATGGTTCAACAAGTAACCGAAATATCTCGCTCACTCAAACATCTGGCTCGTGAATTAGATGTGCCGGTAATTGCCCTATCACAATTATCTCGTGCAGTTGAAAGTCGTGGTGGTAAGCCGAGACTTTCAGATCTTCGAGACTCTGGTTCTATCGAACAAGACGCCGATGTTGTTATGTTTATTCATCGAGAAAAAGACGAGGATGGTTTACCTAGTAATTTAACGGAAATTTTGATTGAAAAACATCGAAATGGTCCAACCGGAAGAGTTACTCTCAATTTTGATGACAAACGAGCTTCTTTCCAGGAAGTTGACAAACATGACTTTAGTGACTTTGTGGTGCAAGAAGAGTAGTTATAATTATGAATTCAATTGATAAATTAACTGAATATTTTACTAATTTACCAGGAATTGGCCCTCGACAGGCTAAGCGTTTTGTTTATTTCCTATTAAAAAAAGATGATATTTTTTTAAAAAACATATCGCAATCCATTTTGCAATTAAAAAACGATATCGATGTGTGCATCTCTTGTTACTGCTTCTTCCAAGCCAAAAATCCAAAAAATAGAAAATGTAATATTTGTTCGGATGTGAATCGTGATAATTCAGTTTTAATGGTGGTTGGAACGGATGCAGATATGGAAAATATTGAAAAAAATCATATCTATAACGGACTTTATTTTATTCTCGGAGGTTATCTGCCAATACTAAAGAATTCTGCGAGCTGGGTTCGTTCAAAAGATTTAGTAAATCTTGTTGAAAAAAGAAAAAAGGATCTAAAAGAAATTATTCTAGCACTGAGCCTTAACCCAGAAGGAGAAAACACCACTTATCACATTCGAGAAATTTTAAAAGATTTTGATATAAAAATAACAACTCTTGGAAAAGGCCTTTCCACCGGAACAGAATTAGAATACTCAGATGATGACACGCTAAAAAATGCATTAAAAAATCGTTCGTAATTACAAACAATTTTATATACCTCAAATGGCTTAATAGAGCCACAAAACAGTTAAATAACTCAACGGATTGAGTTAATTAATGAGTTAATAACTTTATTGCTCCGGGTTATGAAACTAACTATATCGTTTTAAATTATTATTCGGATGGTTTATCAATTGATAAAGGCTTCAACTCCGAACTCTCCCCTGTTATTCTCACCACATCTTTATTTACTTTACCAAGCTCTTTTCTGGAAGTGTTAAAATGGTTGACTGTGGTTGAAAGCGAACGGCCAAGTTTAACATGAAATTTATCATAAGATTTAATATGATTCTGCAATTTCTCAACATTTTTAATAATAGTTTTGGCTGATTCTTCTATTTTAAATGCCTTAAATCCTTGCAAAATTGTACTCAGATACGCAACAAAAGTGGTTGGTGAGACAATGATCACTTTACGATTTACATAGGCATAATCAATCAAATCTCGTGCGTTAACAGAACCAACTTCATTTACTAATAAATCATAATAAATTGCTTCTGCTGGAATATACATAATCGCAAATGGCAGAGTCCCCTCTTTTGGTTTTATATATTTTGAAGTTTCGTCAATTCGTTTTTTCAAATCAGACTTAAATTCTCTCTCTAACTCTAACTTTTTATTTTCATCTTCTTCGTTTACAAGCCGATTATAATTTTCCAAAGAAAATTTTGCATCAACTGGAATAATCCCATCTTTGGTTTCAATTATTGCATCCACCATATCCCCGTCTTTGAAAGAATATTGCATGGTGTAAGCATTTGGAGGCAAAATATTTGATAAAATCAATTCAAGTCCTGCCTCGCCTAAATTTCCTCTTTGTTTTTGGCTTTTCAAAACCTTTTCAAGATTTTGAAGTTGTTCTGTCATCGAGAAAACTTGTTTGTTGGTTTCTTTAACAGCAGTGATTTGCTCGGTAATGTCTTTAATAAGTTTTTGAGATTCCCCAAATTGAGTTTTCACAGAATCCTGCATCATCTTCGAAGACTCCCCTATTTTTGAATCCAGAGTTTTGGTTAAATCGTTTAGTTGATTTTGGATCAGTAAAAAGCTATTATCATCTTCCTCACCTCTATCTTTCTTCATCAATTTAAATAAAAAGAAAAAAAGCACTCCTACTGCAACGGCAAGCATTAAAACGATGAAAATAAGAAAAATAGTAATGATATCCATGGAAATATTATAGCATTTTAAAAAGACAGAATGTATCCGTCTTTTTAATTTTGTATTTATTAGAAAGTTGATTCAAGACCCAAGTGTTTATTTATTTTTCTAACTGCATCCATTATCATATCGATTTCTTTTGAAAAACCCCTGCTACTTTCTGCGGTTTGTTCGACAATATCTAAATCTCTTCGTAATTCTGAAAGGCTTCGATTAACCTCAGCAAAACCCCCAGCCATTTCAGAACGAAGGGTGACTTCTAAATTACCTACTTTAGAATCTAAATTATCCACCTTAGAATCTACCGAGGTTATTTGTGTAGAAAGTTGAGTAAACATCTCTGCGATTTTTTCCATATCTTTTTTATCCATACTAAAATTTTATCACACAAAAAAATGATTACAAAATTTTGTTGTGTATAAGCTAATTTTATGTTAAATTTTTGTTAGGGTTTACGATAAGTTCATTAAATCTAAACAAAAAGGAGAAAAAATGTACCCAAAAACTTCACAAATAACATTTCTTTGTGGTAAAAAATTTTATAGAGCTATTTGGCTGGGTGGACTTGGCGGGGTTGCTCTATTTTATTTTCTAATTATCTTGTTCAAAGAGGGTTTCTGGGCGTCTTTAATGCCAATTATCGTTTATGGTGTAATTTTGCTTTACTACAACAAAAATATTTTGACACCATACCTGCCTTATAAGAATTTTGTTGAGACATTTGGTGATAAAAAAATGAAAAAGCAATACAAGAGGCTCGAAAAAGATCAAATTCGTTTTAAAAAAATTGGAATGATTTTAACACCAATACTATTTTTGTTTTTTGCTGGAATGTTAATGTTTCACCCAATTGCTCAATCTTTTTGGGGAAAATAAAATGAAAAAGATTACAGCTTTACCTGATCGAAAAGATGAAAAAGATTGTAGGAAGTTTAGATGGTCAGTTGTTGTAGCTTGTATTATTGTAATTGGCCTTATATCTTTTCCTAAATTATGTAGACATCTTTTTACCTTATAGGTAGAAAACAAAAAGTGTGGGTAACTGCTACCCACACTTTTTTAATTTGTTTTGATTATTTGTTTTTTAAATAGAATATACTTTGTTCCCTCAATAATAAGAAGGTTGAACACCCCTACCCCAACTAAGAATAATAATTCCCAACCATTAAGTGGAACCAGTGAAAGCATTTTTTGAATTGGTGGGAAAAACATTGCCACCAACAACAGAGACATACTTGTAAACCAAGCAGTTATTAAATATCGATTTGAAAAAAGATCTTCTTTCCAAAATGGTTTATCCAGAGCTTTAAATGAAAAGGCAAAGAAAACAGAATCAATGGAAAGGGCTACAAACATAATTGTTCGAATTTCTTCGATTGGTAAATTAAATTGATTTAATACCCAAAACAGAATTAATAAGAAAAATCCAGTAACTAAACTAACAATCCAAATCATTTTTTTCAAAGGTCCTGATAAAATATTTTTTGTTCTCTGAGATCTTGGATCTCTTTTCATCAAATCTTTCTCCCCCGGCTCGAATACAAAGGCAAAATTCATTAAACCTTCTTCAACCATATTTGACCAAAGAATTTGTGACGGCAAGATGGGTAGGGGCATTCCAAGCAGTAAAGAACCCCCGATTAAAAATACCTCACTAAAAGAAGTAGAAAGAAGATAGCCTACAATTTTTTTCAGATTATCAATTATTTTCCTCCCCTCTTCAATTGCATAAGTAATTACCGAAAACGATCCGTCCATCAAAATCAAATCTGATGCTTCTTTGGCCACTTCTGTTCCGTTATTCATTGCTACCCCGATGTCAGCACCTTGCAGTGCAGGAGCATCATTAACCCCGTCTCCTGTCATAGCTACTACCTCATCTTGTTTTTGGAATAATTCAGAAAGTCGTAATTTTTGAGCAGGAGCCATTCTAGAAAATACCTTTACGCCTTCCATCTCTTTCAGTAATTCTTTATCTTTCATTATTTCAATATCAGCACCTGTTAGTATTTTTTCTCCCTCTTTAATAATTCCAACTTTCTTGGCAATACTTCCGGCAGTATTGGGATTATCGCCTGTTACCATAATTACTCTTGCTCCGGCCTTTTGGGCTTTTCGAATTGATTTTTTAGCATCAGGCCTGATTGGATCTTCAAATGCCAGCAAACCAACAAAAACCAGTTTTGTTGCAATTTTTTCTCGAGCTTCCTTTTTTTCTGCCTCTGGGATTACCTCCCAATCAATATCTCGATAAGCTAGGGCTGTAAAACGCATCCCCTCTTTTGATTTTTGTTTTTGAATTCTAGCAAACTCTTTTCGAGTTGCCTCTGTCATTTTTTTTTCTTTTCCGTTTATGTAAACAGAATTTGAGTGTTCTAAAATAAGTTCTGGAATACCACTAATATAGAGCCGATTTTCTTTGGATGCTAAATTTTTATTTAAAGACGCGCTAAAGCCATTCTTTGATTCAAATCCGAGTAAATCAATTCTCTTGTTTTCTTCTGATAACTCTGATTGAGCCAGTCCGTGTTCAAGTCCGGCAAAAACCATCGCTTTTTCTAGTGGTCGACCTCTTACGACTAGTTTGCTTTCAGCATCTGGATCATCTTCCACAAAGGCATCAGAAGATAGCACGGCCATTTTCAAAAAATCCTTGTTAGCACTGTTTTCAATATTTGTGGTTTTATTTTTGATAGAATCAAGACTAAAAACTTCTGTTAGCCTCATTTTTGCTTCGGTAATCGTTCCTGTTTTATCAGTCAAAATTACGGTAGTACTCCCCAGCGTTTCAGCTGCTAATAAATTTCTGACTAAGCCACCTTTCTTTAAAATAGAACTCATTCCTACCGCCAAAACTGAGGTAACCGCCGCCGGCAAACCTTCCGGCATTACAGCAACCGCAACCGCAATCGATATTAACACCATAGAAGTGATTGACTCACCTCTGAACAAACCAAGGAAGAAAATAGCAATAAGTGATACCACTACCAAAACCGTCAAAAATTGTGCTAACTTTTCGATATTCTCTTTAATTGGAGTTTTCTCTTCTTCCACACTAGCCAAAGATGATGCAATTTGCCCAATCTGTGTTTTTTCTCCTGTTTCAACTACAATTCCACGACCATAGCCGCCAGACAAAAGAGTTCCCATCCAAACCATATTTGTTTGTTGACTCAATCCTTTTTTCTTTTTTGTTGTTTTTATTTGACTTACACTTTTAGAAACACTTACCCACTCTCCTGTTAACACAGATTCATTCACCAACATATTTTTTTCTTCAACTAATCGAATATCAGCCGGAACATATGATCCTGCTTCTAATACAACTAAATCTCCCGGTACTAATTCAGTAACCGGGATTACATTTTTTCTTCCACCTCTAATTACTGTGGCAAATTTTTGTTGTGATTCATTTAATTTTTCAAAAGCCTTTGATGCCTTATTTTCTTGAAATGTACCAATTCCTGTATTTACAACAAGTGCTAAGAAAATAACGAAAGAGTCTGTATATTCTTTTAGTAGCAATGTAACAATTCCCGCTATAAAAAGAATTAAAATAAGGGGGCTTTTGAATTGAACAAAAATCTTTCCTAAAATACCAAAATCTCTTTCTTTTTCAAATGAATTGGGACCATATTTTTTTTGCAATTGTTCTATTTTATCAAAAGGCAATCCTTCGTTTAAATCAGTTTTTAATTTTTCAGCAATTTGCTTTGAAGTTAATAAGTGCCAGTCTTTTATTTTAGTTTTTGTCATAAAAATTTAAGTGTTATAATGTAGGTATTATTCTATCATAAACTAGTTACTTTGAATTATGTTACAACAACAAATAAAAGAACAATTAAAAAAATCAATGAAAGCTCACAACACAATTAAAACAACAGTTTTAAAAAGTTTGCTTTCTGGTTTTACCAATGAATTAGTGGCTCAAAAAAGAAAGCCATCAGAAGAAATTTCTGATGATGATGCGATGGTTGTAATTAAGCGAGCAGTCAAGCAGAGAAAAGATTCTATTGAACAATTTAGAAATGGCAATCGTGAAGATTTGGTTGAGGCCGAAGAACAGGAGCTGGCTATTTTAGAAGAATACTTACCTGAAATGATGAGTAAAGAAGAGATATTAAAAATTGCTGAGGCTAAAAAACAAGAAATGGCTATCGAAGATAAATCTAAAATAGGAATGTTAATGGGGGCTTTAATGAAGGAATTAGGTGGTAAAGCAGATGGGGGTGATGTTAAAGAGGTGGTTGATAGTCTATTTTAAGTTTTTATATTTTTGGGTATTAGCTAAGTTACTACCCATTATATTTGCATGATACTTTTTTGGTTAGAGTAACGTTACCCTATCGATATGGTATCGATACCCCTCATTAAAAAAAGTGGGTGTCGGACACCCACCTTATTGATTTAGGTATAAAAAAATTATCTAACTTGCTACTTTTTATCCATAAAGTTCCAACAATGCTTCACCTTCCATATTTAGAGTAAGTTTAAAAATTTTAGGCTTACTTCCCACCATTATCCCAAAAAACAAATAATCTTCTGCATCTTCAAGAATCGTTATTTTATGATATAAAAATTTCCAATTTTTTACTTCACTTGGTAACTTACCAGTTTGACTAGAACCAGCACTAAATATTTGATCCCACTTTCCGGGATCTTTATCGTTTCTTCTAACAAATTTTTTAACAATAAAACCAGAGCTATATGTATTTTTGTTTTGTTTTAAGAAAGTTTTTAAACCAAAAAAGAAACTCTTTTCCACAAAAATATTATTTTGAAGTATGTTTTGATACTTCGTTTTTAAGGCGTCAATATTTACATTCATTTTTTCTCCTCAATACGATTTTCTTTTTCTAGGTTCCTGTTTCTAGGTTATTTATACACTATTTTGGATGGTTTGGGAAGGGTTTTGGGACTAAAATATATAAAAACAAAATTAGGTTTTGTTTTTGCTTTTTGATGTTGGGCTCGTCCCGCAGTTACTAAATATTTTAAAAAACACTTCGTGTTTCTAAAATATTAAGTACTGCTGGGCGCGGCGCTCGCGACAATTTTTAAAAATTCTCTTGATGGGAGAATTTTAAAAAATCGTAGACCGCTCCACCGTTCTCGCCCGCACGCAAGGTCCACAAGGACTTGGCTCCCTTGACACAGAATAAAAAAGAAGAGCGGAGCAACAAAGTGCTAGCTCTCTTTTGTTGTTTAGCATCGGGCTCGTCCCGCGGTTACTAAGTAAATTTTTAGTACTACGCACTCAAATTTACTAAGTACCGTTGGACGCAGCTCGCCTGTTTTTATTCCGCTACGCTTCATAAAAACATGGCTCCGCCTTTCGAGCCCGCACGAAAAGCCCGCAGGGGCTTTTCTCCCTCGACACAGATAAAAAGAAAAACAAAAGCAAAGCTTTTGTTTTTCTTTTTATCTGTGTCGAGGGGCGGGCTCGAACCGCCGACCCTTCGCTCTTCAGGCGAATGCTCTACCAACTGAGCTACCTCGACATTTTTGGTGTAATTATTTTTTTGATTAATATAACACTTTATATAAATTTTCGCATTCGCCTTTCAAATGAATGCTCTCCCTCCTATTTTCTATCTCCCTTCGGTCGATAACGAAAATTTTTTGCTTTGCAAAAACCGGATTAAAAGCAAAGAAATTTGCTTTTAATCCAACTGAGCTACCTCGACATTTTTTATATTTTATTTTTAGTTAATATAACACCTTTTAAAAACTTTCGAAGACATTACTTAATTTTCTAAAAATTAAAAACTACTTCAAACTTTTCCTAAAAACAACAGAAAAGTTTGGAGCAATACAAACTAAAAACTTTCTTATTGTCCGATGAATCCTTTTAATAAACCTTCTAACTGTCCGACGCCTTGTACCCCGACATCTAAGCCGGTACTAACCCCTTGGTTAACTGTTCCGAGGGTTTCATTCAAACTTTGCATACCAGCGCCAATGCTTTGATAAGCACCGATCAAACCTTCTATATAAGGTTGTACATAATAATAAGCACCCAAAGCAATTCCAATAATAATTACCCAATAAAAAATTCTCATAGCTCGTGACCATCTCAAAGAACTCAATAATTTTTTAAGAATTTTATTGTTTTCCTTGGTTAATTCTAAAAGCTCTTCCATCGAATCACTTTTATTTGTATCAAAATCTACGGACATATTGAAAAGTATAACAACTTAAAATCAAAAATCAATCTTTCATGCTTGTGCTCTCAGCAGGAATCGAATCTACATCTAATCCTTAGGAGGGACTCGTTTATACTGCTTTTTCCACTCCTTGTGTCCCCAACAGGAATCGAACCTATATCTGACCCTTAGGAGGGGTCTGTTCTATCCATTGAACTATGGGGACACAAGGACTGGAAAAAGTCCATTGAACTATGAGAGCAGGATGAATTATATTTACAGGTTAAAAGATATCATTATTACCAATCAAATTCAATAAAATAAAAATCAAAAAACTACACAAATATTTGTGTAGTTTTTTGATTTTTTTACTTCTGCTTCTGTGCTTTTTAACTAGCCAAAAGTTCTTCCAACTTATCCTTATCAAATCCAACAACCACTTCCCCGTCAATTGTTGTAACTGGTACCCCCATTTGTCCGCCTGTTACTGCCATCATTTCTTCTCTTTTTTCTGTATCAGCGGCTACATCGTATTCTTCAAACTGAACAGCTTTTTCATTTAAATAATCTTTTAACATCAAACAATATGTACATGTTGGGGTTGAATAAATAACTACTTTCTTTTCCATAAAATTTTAAATTTAATTTCTAAACTTCAGTCCATTATATCAAACGAAAATTTGCGAAGCAAATTTTCGTTTTCATAATTCTTAATTCGCAACTTGCTTCTTGGGGTTGACTAAAATCTAAAAAACTTTTACAAGTACGAAAAATTTGCGTCGAGAATTCCGCCTGTGATACAATGCTCGCATGAATGAAAATCAAGACAACTTTTTCATAGAAGTCTTTAAGTTTTCTCTACTAACTTTGGTTATTGTATTGCCAATTAGAATGTTTATATTTGGCCCCTTTATTGTCAGTGGAGTTTCAATGAGTCCAACCTTTGAAACTGGCAACTATCTCATTATTGATAAAATTTCATACAAAACAAACAAAGAACCTCAACGAGGAGAGGTAGTTGTTTTTCGATACCCCCAAAATCCTGATAAATATTTTATAAAAAGAATTATTGGACTACCTAATGAAACGGTCGAAATCAAAAATGGTGATATTTATATAAAAAATAATCAAAATCCTGATGGTTTTAAACTTACAGAAGATTATTTAACAAGTAATTATAAAGAGTCAAACTTGACTACTAAATTATCAAACAGTGATTATTTCGTAATGGGAGATAACCGAGCCAATAGTTCTGATTCAAGATACTGGGGTGCATTAGACAGGGAGTATGTAACCGGACAAGCATTTATTCGATTGTTTCCGATTACACAAATAGACCTCTGGCCAGGGAGGTAAGTGCGAAGTAGTAAGGTATAAGTAGTAAGAAATGAATTTTTGGCAAAGCCAAAAATTCATTCAAAATTAAAAATTCTTAAATCATAAATCTTAAATCTATTTTTAAAATTTATGAATTTTAAAAAAATGTTTATTGAAATTCCTAAAAAAAGATTAAACAAAATTGATGAGATTGCTCTTCATAATGGGTTTAGATATTACGAAATCCCTTCTGTTAAATCTGCAACAAAAGATCCATTTTTAAATCTAGAAGAAAAAAAAGTTTTACTTAATAAATATAATCAAGAAAATACATCCTACGAAGATAGCCCTCGTTTACTTTATTATGACCAACCGGTAGTAATTAACCAAAAAAAACCAATCAACGCACGGGCATACAGAAATCTTAACTTTGATGTTATTGGTATTTCTCATACGGTAGCTGAAATGATTATCCTCAATACTGCCATTCAGGTTTTGAAAGAAGAGGGTTATAAGAATATAGTCATTGATATAAACAGCACAGGCGATCGTCTCTCAACACTAGAATTTGTTACTGAACTAAATAATTACTACAAAAAGAATACAGATAACCTGGACAAATGCTGTCAGAAAAAAAGCTTTAATGAAAATATATGTTATCTTGATTGTGAAAACGAAAATTGTCAGATTATTAATAGCTCAGCCCCTAAATCAATTAATTTTTTATCAAAAGAAAGTAGTCAGCATCTGCGAGAAGTTTTAGAATATTTAGAAGAAACAAATATCCCTTACCGAATTAATGACAATCTATTTTCAAAAAACAATCATTATTCAAAAATTATTTTTGAAATTAAACATCAAGATCCAAAAAACAAAAACCGGGAGATTATTCTAGCTCGTGGGGGTCGGTATGATGATGCGGCTAATAAAATTATAAATAGGCGAAAAATGTCTGTGGCTGGTATTTCAATGCAATTCAAAATTTTGAATAACCAAAAAGCTTATACCAATAAAATTTTAAAACCAAAAGTCCAAATTGTTCATTTTGGTTTTCAGGGGAGATTAAAAAGCTTGGAAGTAATAGATGTTTTAAGAAGTCACGGAATTCCAATTTATCACAATATGCATCATCATCGGTTAAGTGACCAGTTTGAAATTGCTAGACAAAAAAAAATTCCTTATGTTATTACGATTGGACAAAAAGAAGTTGAAGATGGAGAAATTTTATTTCATGATCGCACTAATGCTTCACAGCAAATTTTTAAGATGAATAAGTTGAATATATTAGCAAGAAGATTGAAATAGGCCTTTGGCCATTAACCTTTGACATTTGACCAAAGACGAATCGCCTCCGGCGGTTCGCCTTTATAATTATAATTCACTACTCCCCTTACCACTAAATGTCCTATAGGACATTTAGTGGTAAATAAATTATGGCCCAACTAATTTACTAAGGAATTTCCTTTATTTTTTTGGAGACCGGGTCTCCAAATTTTTCTTTGGTAAATCTCGTCTTCAAAAAAATACTCCAACATTCCTAGGAATATTGGAGTAATTTATTTGTTTTAAAAAATTTGAGCTGTGACAACTACGGTATTTGTTACCGCACCCTCTTTAATAACAGAAGAATTGTCTTCGAAAAGAGGAGGTAGTAAAATAATTTTAATATTCATATCTCCTTCACTTTTACTTCCTTTTGCTATCATGAGAACACGTTTTTTTTTCAAAGCGAGACCACATAATTGCCCAGATTTTTTTTCGATAAATTCGATGTAAGTTTTTCGTTTGCTACCAAAGTGTTTGGAGTCATGAGAAATACTTACCACTTTACCGCCTACCGAATCTCGCTTTTTAGTATCGTTAAGAAAATCTTCAGAAAATATTTTCTTTTTAAACCTATCCTCTGAAGCTATATATTTAGAGCTAGGCCTGACATCCATATTTTGGTTCAAAATATTTGCTAAATGGTTAACATCCAGCATAACAATACTCGGTTTTCCAAACTCCACATCTCTTGAAAACATACTACCTCCTTTTTATTTGATTTTTTCTTTTTCTGAAAACAATATTACTGATATTTATTAAAAAAACAAGCAAAAATCAACAAAAATATTTTGGAATTTTTAGAAACGATCGTTTCTAAAAATTCCAAATTCTCTTAAAAGTTTCAATGGCTCACGCATGAGCCATTGAAAATGGTTTAACAAAGGCATTGTGGGGAGTTCAATTCCCCACTTTTTTTACTAAAACAAATTTACTAAGGAAATTCCTTAGTAAATTTGCATTTTTTTATTAAACATAGTAATATTTCTTGCATGATAAACGTAGAATTAAGCAAAAACAATAATGAAAACAATCTAGCGTTGCTTAGGCGGTTTAGTCGTAGGATTAAATCTTCTGGAATTATTCCGAGAATGAGATCGATTCGATACAACGAACGACCATTGTCTAAATTTACTCGCAAGAAAAAAGCTCTTAAAACTATCACCAAAAGAGCTGAGATTGAAGAAATGATTAAGATGGGTAAAATGCCAGAAAGAGGTCAAAGAAGACGATAATTTCTGCGTTGGTCTGCGTTTGTTCTGCGTAGGTCTGCGCTTTGTTTGAACAAAGTGAAAACAAAGATTCAAATTATAAACACAACAAAAGGCAAGCTCCCACGCTTGCCTTTTGAAGATATCAAAAATTTTACCTTGGGAAAAAAATACCACCTCTCACTTGTTTTTGTCGGGGATAAACTCTCTCAAAAATTAAACAACAAGTATCGTAAAAAAAATAAACCAACAAATATCTTATCTTTTCCACTTTCTAAAACTGAAGGCGAAATTTTTATCAATTACCGTCTAGCCCAAAGAGAGGCAAAAAAATACGAAAGAAAATTTTCTGACTATATTGGCTTCTTATTTATTCATGGGTTATTCCATTTGAAAGGTTTCGAACATAGTAGTAAAATGGAGGAACAGGAAGCCAAGATCCGAGAGGTTTTTGGTATTTAGGTTTGCATAAAAACTATAATAATTTTTTAATAAATAAATCTAGAATTTTAAATTATAAATTATAAATTTTAATTCAATTTTAAATAACTAAATATTTAAAATTAAATTTTTGAATTAAAATTTACAAATTAAAATTTAAAATTTATTAATCTCGTGTCCAAACATATTTCAGTCGGAATAGATATCGGAACTCACCATATAAAAGTTGTGGTGGCTGAATTGTTGAAAGAAAAAAGCAGGACTTCTCCTAGAATAATCGGTAGAGGCTTGGCAGAATCAAAGGGGTTGCGACACGGATATATTGTAAACAAAGGCGATGTTTCCAAAGCGCTTGAAAAAGCTATCCGTCAAGCCGAAAGATCGGCTAAAATAAAAATTGATAAAGCTTATCTTTCGGTGGGAGGTGCAAGTATGGAAGGAATTACTACCGAGGGAACAACAATTGCTACTAAGGGCGATTCTGAAATTACCGACCTAGATATTCAAAGAGCTATTTCTCAAAGTGAGAAAAATGTAAATTTGCTAAACAAGAAAATAATTCATACTATTCCTGTCCAATACAAACTTGATGATCAAAAAGTTTTAGGCGATCCAATTGGTCTGAAAGGTAAAAAGTTAGAGGTTACTACCCTATTTATTACATACTTAGAACAACATCTAGACGACCTAATTCAGTCTGTTGAGGAGGTTGGAATTGAGGTAAAAGACATTGTTGCTGCTCCTATCGCCGCCGGTATTGTTACTCTTTCAAAATCACAAAAAATTGCCGGTTGTGTGCTGGCTAATCTTGGGTCAGAAACAGTTTCGATTATAGTTTACGAAAACAATATTCCGATTTCGTTAGAAATCTTCCCGGTTGGCTCTACAAATATTACTAACGATATTGCCTTAGGACTTCAAGTTCCCTTGGAAGAAGCTGAGAAAATCAAAACAGGAGCTGTTACGACAAGCGGTAGTTCTTATCCAAGAAAGAAATTGGACGAAATAATCTTAGCAAGGATGGCTGATATTTTTGATTTAATTGATGCTCATTTGAAAAAAATTAACCGAAGTGGTTTGTTGCCGGCTGGAATTATTTTAACCGGGGGTGGTTCTGGAATTACTACTATTGAAGATCTGGCCAAAGCGTCTCTTAAATTACCCTCAAAAGTTGCGTCAGTTAATTTTGTAAATTCTAAGACAGGTCAAATAAAAGATTCTACTTGGACAGTAGCTTATGGTTTATGTGTTTTTGGTTTAACTAACCAAGAAGATACCTTTACCAAAAAGATAGTTATAAAAACTAAACAAAAAATGATGAAGGTGTTAAGGCAATTTTCTGTTTAGTTAAATAGAGCTTTAAATATAAGCTAAACTTGGTTATCAAAACTAAGTTTTTCTTTTGTCGTAAAGTATTGACATAATATATATACTATGATATACTTACGACAGTTAAAGGTTGGCACACAAACCCCCCTTTTTTGTACAAAAAAAACAACTAAAAATTATCAAAA
>CAZSPC010000013.1:0-21977 GCA_964608745.1 uncultured Candidatus Saccharibacteria bacterium
ATAAAATTATGTCAGGTCTAAAAGAAAAAATGGAAAGATTTAATAAAAGGTGGTCTATAATTTCCAACGAAAGTGAGGAAGAGGCTTTTTCAAAGTTCAAAACTCGTATTTTGAATATCTTTTCTGATATTGATAGACACCTTACAGACAGGAGTATCTCTACTTTCTGTCAATTTTATGGAATTACAGAAGAATGGGTAACTCATTTGTATGCAGACACAAGACAGAGCAAGAATGTTATAAACCGTTTAATTTCAGAAGATAAGCCTATTGAATTTTACAAAATTTTAGAAGTAATTTTTAGTCTTGATATAACTTCCACTTTGGCTCGTGGAGGAGCGAAGTATGTTTATAGTGAAAATATATTATTTAATAAAGTTGTTGAAGCAATTGATTTTTCAAATGTTGATGTTGCTATAACATCAAAAGATGAAGAGGTTATTTTTTATCCAGCAGGAGAAAAGATGTTAGACGAAGAATTAGTTGAAAAGCCACTTTCTTTTTTACAGGAAAAATCATCTGAACACTTCATTGATGGGTTAAAATTTTACCAAGCAAAAAATTATGTTAAATCAGCCGAAAGTTTAAGACGGTCATCAGAAGAATTTTTAAGAGAGAAATTGAGTAATTCAAAAGGATTACAGGCTAATATAAAACAAGTTCAAAGTGATTTGAAGAGTAATGGTAGTGATAGTAGTGTAAGAAATATAATTTTTTCTACATTAAATTATCTTGATACTTATTTTAACGATAACAGTAAGCATAACGATGGAGATATAGACGAAGGCGAATGTGAATTTTTAATTTATCAAACAGGACTTTTAATGAGGTATATAAATAAAGTTGTTCAATAAGACTATGTTTAATTTTGATATAAACGATTATGAAAATATAGATGGATTAAAGCGTCTTTGGGACGGAGATGAGCCTTTTCTTGTTCCTGTATTTTTCAATAAATCTGTTTTAGTTCGTTATTTGTTTGACCCTAAATATAATATAGTTTTTTCATCAGAGACATACGGGACTATATTTTTTCAAGACGAATGGGATATTTCTTTTGGAATAAATCCTAACGGAAAAATTATATTTTGGCTCGGAGACTTAAAAGAATTGCCAGAAAATGAACAAAAGTATTTAGTCAGTGAAAATACAAATTCTGACCACAACATTACATCTGAATTTTATGATAGTCAGATAAATTGTGTTTTTTCAGAGCCAACAATGGAGGTTGGTATTATTGCACAGAAAATTAAATTAAATTCCTTGATTAAAGATAAATTTGGTTTTAATTTATTCAAAAGTAATATAGAAAATGTAGACGGCTTATTTGAGGAGTTTAGTAAATATAAAAAAATAATTTTTGGCGGAATTGATGATTTTAAGTGTTCAATAAGTGATTGGAATGAAATTCTTGCGGAAGATATAAACCTAAACAATCTTAAAAAGGTTTTAAGAGATAATGGTATTGATTTTGATAATGAGTTAGGTTCTGTAAAAATTTTTGAATTATTTATAGAAAAAATACTGGAAAAAGAAAAAGATTTAATAAAACCTTATTTTATACTTTATAATTTAAGAACTTGGGCAAGTCACTCAAATACAGAGGATAAATATAATAAGTCTATGGAATTTCTTGGTATAGAAGAAGATAAATATGCTGAGTATGAATTTATTTACAAAAGTTTATTAAATGAGGTTTATGAATTTCACGAATTGTTAATTAAAGAAATATGAAAATAACACAACAGCAAAAAGAAAAAATTGAACAATATCTAAAACTTTTCAACAAAGAAAGTGATGTTACTGACAAAAATAATGGTTCTTTACCATACACAGAATTTGACGAAAAAAGAGAGAAAGCAATACCAGAAATGAAAAAAGTTGTAGATGGTTTTTTGTCTAACGAGTTATCTTTGAAAGATTTTAAGGAAAAGAGCGGAAGACTTGCCCTTGATTATAACTACTGGGGATTTACAGGAATGAGCGGACAAATGCAACTTAATCAATATGCTAATAATTTTTCTGATGATACAGAAGCAATAAGAATGTTACAAAATGCTATTACTCTACCAAAAGATAAGAAAGAGGCAAAACAAAAAATAAATAAATTGGGTAGTTATTTAAGAGATATTCGTTCTAATGCAGAAACAACCAGAGGTTTACCTTGGGATAGACAAGCACTTCTTCTTTCGTATTTTTGGGAAATTCAAGCACCAGAGAAATTTCCTATTTTCTATAAAGCCAGTAGAGATGTTTTGTCTGAATTAGGTTTTGATTTAGAAAACCACGATACACACGGAGACGAATACTTGGCTTTTGCTAACTTAATAGAAGAAATAAATAATCTTATTCAAGACTTAGGTGTAAAAGATAATCACCCGATTTGGTTTGTAGAACATATTTTATGGTCTGTTAAAGTAAAAAGCACACCAGAGAAAGAAGAGGTTAAGAAAGAAAAAATAGAAAAGCGAGAAGTTGTTTTCTCTTCAAGTAGTTGGTTACCTGCTATCGTATCTGATTTGTCTGACTTAGCGAAAAATAAAGAAACAGACTGGTCAAAAGAAAAAGGAGTTAAGCCAGAAAAAGCCTTTGAAACAAAATTGAGATATATTTTCACTTTACTTGGATATGATGTAACAGAACTTGGACAAGGAACAGGAAGAGAGCCAGATGGTATTGCTCGTTCATTACAACCTCAAAACGGATACTACGCTATTGTTTACGACGCAAAGGCTCGTGAAAATGGATATAGTTTAGGAACAGATGATAGAAGTATTATTGAATATATACAAAAGAAAAAACGAGAATTAGAAAGACAAAGAATATCAAAAATGTATTTTGTAATAATCTCTTCTGAATTTTCAGATAACCAAACAATGACTGAGGCTGTTAGAAATATATATAGAATGACGCAAACACCAGTTATTTTACTAAGAGCAGAAGATTTGATGTTCATTACCGAAGAAAAACTTAGAAATGTTGAAATAGACCACACACTCTTGGAAGATTTATTCTTAGAGTTTGGGTTACTTACCCGAGATAAGATATTAGGTGTTCTTGGGGCTTAAAATAAAAATGTATCTAAAAGATAAACAGTATTATATTGACCTCTACGATAAACATACTGTTGAGATGTGCCGAGAAATAGAAAAAGAATTTAGAAACACAGGAAATGAAATTGCTGAAATTTGGGGAGAGTATCTTCGGGAAGTAAAACTCTATACGACAAAAGGAGAAAGATATTTGGATAAAGATAGAACGATTGAAGAATGGGAGCAAAAAGACCGAGAAAAAGATGATTTATTTAATTCTGCTACTGCTCCTAAAAATATCTGTTGCTTAACCTGTGGCAGTGAATTATACGAAATCTCAAAAGACTTACACGATTTTAGTTCAAACAACAAAATAAGAATTTTGTTTATGTATGAATGTCCGAATAAATGTCTCCCCAGAAGAGCCTTTTTTGATGATGGTAGCGAGTGGCAAGCCAAACCTCGCTTATGCCCTGAATGTAGGCTTAAATTGGCAATTTCGCACAAAAAAGAGCCTAATAAGATAATAACTACCGAAACTTGTAGTAGTTGCGGTTATAAAGATGTAGATGTTTTAGAATTGACTTCTAAAAGAAAATCTAAGGTTGATAAGAACTTTGCGAAAGATAGAGAAAGATTTTGTATTTCTGAAAAAGAGGGTTTGGATTATCTCGGGCAAAAAACAAATATGGAGTTGTTTTATGAGAAATACAAAGACGAAGAGGACAACAAAGAAAAATACAAAAAATTAGAGAAGTTAGAAAAATTAACTTTCGTTCAGTTAAAAAACAAATTATCTACCATTTTAGAAGAAAAGAAATTTATTTGTTTAGATTTTGGTAAACCAGAGATTGAAAAAGACATAAAGATAGATTTTACAACCCAAGATAGCAAAGATGGAAGAAAACCAATGGAAAGCGAGGCTGATTTGAAAAGTATCTTAAAAAAGATGCTCAAAGAAACAAATTGGAGGCTTGTAAACAATGATGTTGGTTATAAATTAGGTATTTTATCTGGAAGACTAAGAGGATATGAAAACAAAGAAGATTTACTGAAATTGGTGTAATTTTGGAGAACTTACCTAATATAACTTAATATATTCCGTAAAATTATTTCACATAAGGTAAGATTAGGTAATATATTCTTTCACATAACTTAACATAACTTAATATATTCTCTTAAATTTCTTCACTTTACCTAACATAACCTAATATATTTCTTGTTTTTTTCATAAAATAACCATAATTAAGTCGTTTCTAATTCAGAAATAATCTGCAATAACTCCAATTCTTTAATAATTTGGTTAAACTCTATTCCTGTTAAGTCCACAATACAAAAAACACTGACGTTTTGTCAGTGTTTTTGTATTGTGGAAGTGATGGGAATCGAACCCATGTCCAAACAAAGTTTTTAAATGAGTCTACAAAGTGTATTTTATTTTTTGACCCGAAGGTTGTTTAAAGAAAGTAAGTAATAAACAAACAAAACCTTAAATTCTCGATCTCTTTAATTTTGGAATTAAGTCAGAGAAATCTTATTTCCTAGTTTGACATATATAACAATCAATCTGTGTCTCAAACAATCAGCAGATTGGCCGCCAGCTTTAAGCTAAAGCTAATGCTGGAGCAAAGTATGGTGAAACCATAGCTTTTGCTTTTTGTGACAAGTTTGCACTTATCTTTGCAGGCCTATTAACGAGTTACCTAGCTCGACTTTGCACATATAAAAATGATTTTATTTGTCTAAGCCTGTCACCCCCCTAAAACATTTTATTTTCTAAAATTTTAATTTTAGAAAATAAAATGTTCGGGCGAACATCTAGTAAATTTTTTATATTTTACCTAATAAAGGTAAAATATAAAAAATTTACTAGATGTTTTAGCCATAAACACTTAATGCTTTAGATGAGTGACACTTTTTATTATTTTTTTCAAGGTACTTTTTTAAATTTTTTTTCTTGAATCTGCCTGACCACAAGCTTTTCAAAAATCTTTCTCTGTTAAATGCTTCAGCTTTATCTATAAATTGTTCAGAATGTATCAGAACCAAAGGTCTTCTATGTTTAGTTGTCTTAACCCAACCTTTGTTATGGCGTTTTATTCTATCTTCTAAATTTTTTGTGCATCCAACATATAACGTACTATCTTTTTTGCTGTATAGAATGTAAATAAAATAATTCATAATTAAAAACTTCTTTTTACTTCACGATCTATATCTCTTTGGATATCTTTCTTTTTAATTTTTTCTCTCTTATCAAATTGCTTTTTCCCCTTCACAACAGCTACTTCAACCTTTATTTTATTACCACCAGTATACACTGAAATAGGTATAATTGTCAAGCCTTTTTTTGCTTCAAATTCTGCCAATTTACCAATTTCTTTCTTAGTTAAAAGTAATTTTCGGTTTCTTTCCTGATCATATCCTTTTGGTGTGTTGGCTGGCTGATAAGGAGGTATTTTGACATTCAATAAAAACGCTTCGTTACCTCTTATTGTAATATGTCCGCTTTCTATATTTCCTTTTTTGTTCTTCAAAGATTTTACTTCATATCCAAAAAGCTCGATTCCGGCATCGAATTTTTCTAGAATTTCATAATTAAATGCCGCTTTTTTGTTTTTTATTAGGGTTGGCATGGTTAAAATATAACATTTATTTTGATTTTGTGTATAATATTCGTATATGAAAGATATCAAAAAACTAGAAAAATTCATAAAAGGCAAAAAGAAAAAATCGACAAAAAAGGGAAAAAAGAAAGCCAATAAAAACAAAAAACAATCTGTGTCGACTCAGTTTTTTAATAATTTCTTTACTACCTTGTTGATTTTTGCAATTATTTTAACCGCATACTCTTTTATTCAAGAAAAGAAAGATCCGATCGAAGAAATGACAATGTCTGAATTGGTTGCTGGTATTAAAAAGGGTGAGATTAAGGAAATTAAAATAGAAGGAGAGGAATTGAAAATAAAACTTTCTAATGATTCTGAAAAAAAGGCGAAAAAAGAAGTTGAAACTTCTTTGTCTGAAACACTGGTTAATTATGGCGTAACTGCGGAAGAATTGAATACGGTAGCCATTACTGTTGCTAAGCCAACAGGGGTTGGATATTGGTTTTTGATGGCGTCGCCATTTTTAATACCAATTCTGTTTATCGTGTTGTTTTTCTGGTTGATGGGTCGGCAAGTTAGAGGCGCTGGAATGCAAGCATTTAGTTTCGGGCAATCAAAAGCACGATTTATTGATCCAAAAGATAAAAATCAAAAAGTTACCTTCAAAGATGTGGCGGGCGTTAAAGAAGCCAAGGAAGAATTGGCCGAGATTGTAGACTTTCTAAAAAGTCCTAAAAAGTTTTTAAATATTGGTGCTCAAATTCCAAAAGGAGTAATGCTTATGGGACAACCTGGTACAGGAAAAACTCTATTAGCTAGGGCTGTGGCTGGTGAAGCGGGTGTGCCATTTTTCTCGATTTCAGGATCTGAATTTGTTGAAATGTTTGTTGGTGTAGGAGCTTCACGAGTTCGAGACTTGTTTAAAAACGCTAAGAAAACTGCTCCGGCAATTATTTTTATTGACGAGATTGATGCAATTGGACGAGTAAGGGGTGGAGGTATGGGTGGCGGAAATGATGAGAGAGAGCAAACCTTGAATCAGATTTTGGTAGAAATGGATGGTTTTGAGCCGAACGAAAAAGTAATTGTTGTAGCGGCAACAAACAGACCTGATGTGCTTGATCCGGCACTTTTGCGAACCGGTCGTTTTGACAGAAGGGTGGTGGTTGATTTACCTGATCGAGAAGATAGAGAAGAAATCTTAAAAATTCATGCTCGCAAAAAACCTTTTGCCGAGGATGTTGACCTAAGAGTTATTGCTGAAAGAACCCCTGGATTTTCTGGTGCTGATTTGTATTCTTTGATGAACGAGGGAGCGATTCTTGCTGCGAGGGAAAACAGGAAAAAAGTTTCTCAGTATGATTTTATTCGGGCGATTGAAAAGGTAATGCTAGGACCAGAAAGAAAAAGTCATATTCTTTCTAAAAAAGAAAAAGAAATTACTGCATATCATGAAGTGGGGCATGCTTTGGTAGCATCAATTTTGAAACACTCTGATCCGGTACACAAAGTTTCAATTATTTCACGAGGACGAGCGGCAGGATACACTTTGAAACTTCCTCTTGTTGAAAGAAAATTGCAATCTAAAAAAGAATTCTTAGATGATATTGCGGTTTCTCTTGGTGGGTATGTGGTTGAAAAAATAATTTTTGATGATCTGACTACTGGACCATCAAACGATTTGCAAGTGGCGACTGGTTTGGCTCGGTCTATGGTAACTAAATACGGAATGTCTGATGAAATAGGCCCTGTTGCTTTGGAGGAAAATGGAGGTCAAATATCTTTTATAGGTCAAGGAATTTCTAAAAAAGAGCATTCTGAAAAAACTGCTTTTACAGTTGATATGGAGGTTTCTAGAATCATTGATGATGCAATCCAAAAGGTAAAAAATATTTTAGTTACTCATCGGGTTGCCTTGGAAAACATAACCAAAAGACTTATTGAAGCTGAAACTCTTGAAAGAAAAGAGTTTGAGGATTTGTTGATTGCAAACGGAATTACTCCGAAGAAACTTGATAAATAAAGGGATGTAAATCAAGCAAAAAATCATAAAAATTTAAAAGGCTCATCAATGAGCCTTTTAAACTGCTCAATAGAGCCATTATTTTTTATTGAAAAATTCAACGGCTCATATTGTGAGCCGTTGAATTTTATGGCCATGAACATGTTATAATATTTCAAATATGAGAAAAGTATTTTTAGATTTGTTAATGGTCTCTATTATTCTTTCCCTAATTGGTTGGGATAGAACTTATGTTCCAGAAAATCTTGAAGAGCTAAGAAAACAAGCTATTGCCAGAAGTCAGGTCAAAGAACTACCACCACAAGAATTTAATACTGACGGTTGTTCTTTGTGGCCTCAGGCAATTTTTGGTATTTCTTGGGAGGAAGTTTGTGTTGAGCATGATATGGAATATTGGGTAGGAGGCACAGAAGACGAGAGATTGCGGGCTGATTTGGAATTGCGTGATAGAGTAAATGAAAAATTCCCTGGAATGGGTGATATCATGTTTTGGGGTATTCGGGCGGGTGGTCGAAGCTTGTCATCGTTGGTTCCTTGGCCTTGGGGCTGGGGGTACGGTTGGAATAATAAAATTTCTACAACAACGGTTAGTGAATAAGGTTTTATGAAAACTTTAAAATTTAGAAAAAAATTAAGTGAATTAATTTTAGCCAATGACAAAGATTCAACTTGGCGTTTGTTTGATGATAAAGATTTATCTGTTGGTGACGAGATATCTTTTCTGGTTTGGGAAACTAGTGAGGAGTTTGCAAAAGTTAAAATTATTGATACAAAAGAAACAACTTTTGGAAATCTTACAGATGAGGATTGGGATGGGCATGAAAAATATGATTCAGAAGAAGAAATGTATGAGACATTTTCTGAATATTACGACCGAGAGGTTGATGGTGGTAGTCCGGTGAAAATAATAAAATTTGAGTTGATTAAATAACCGTTTTGATATAAAGTTTTACTATCAAATGCGTGCGTAGCTCAGTCTGGTAGTAGCGCGAAGCTTATACCTTCGTGGTCGTAGGTTCAAATCCTACCGCACGCACAAAATGCCAAAACCAGAGCGTTTAGCTTTGGTTTTGTTGCTTTTATTCTTTAAAAATGTTTTACTAATTTATAGATAGCGAGTTCTTGTTCAGCTTTAAAAAAGGAGGTTTTGATGAGTGATAATCAATTAAAAAAATCGGATGTTAACTTTGCTGTTTTAACTTGTGGAGAACGGGGTTCTCGGATAACCGTAGCTCTTCCTTCTAAAAAGTTTAATAAAAACATACAGGAAGGAGTGATGTGTTTTAAAGCTAGCCAGGTTGAGACGAGGCTTTTATCTCAAGAAACAGATGCGGAGGATCTTTTAATGATTGTTGATTATGGTTTTGATAAGCATATTCTCGCGTTCCCTGAGTGGGCAGATAATTAGAATACTTTTTAAATTTGTTCGAAGGTTTTGCCAAAACTGAGGGATAGTGGGGAAGTAACCCTTCCGACGGGATCCGTCCCGCTGGTAAAACCAATATCGGAGAAAGTACCCTGCAAAGCCTTCTTTTTGTTTTTGGAATAATTGAATAATTCTAATTATATTAAATCTGGTATATATCGTGCGAGTAAATTTTTTAAAAATTGGATGAAGTTCGGTTTTAATTTGATGAGAATTGAGAAAGGCGTATTGTAATTACGGCGACCGAAATTCTTGTTGAATTAAAATCTAAATTCGCCAATTTTGAGAAAATTTTACTCAAAATGAACCTCCAACCCCCCTAATCGTTTTGCGATTAGGGGGTGTTTTTTTAGTCCAGAATCTTTTTCGATTATATTAACAGCTTCGTTTCGTGCTGCTTCTACCATCTTAATATTTTTAATTGCTTCCATACCAATATCGGAAATACCCCATTGTTTTTTACCAGATAATTCACCAGCCCCCCGCAACATTAAATCTTTCTCTGCAAGTTCAAATCCATTCTTGGCAGTTTGCAATGCCTTTAATCTTTCTAGGGTTTGCTCTGTTTTGGTGTCACTAAAAATAAAACAATAAGCTTGGTGATTACTTCTGATTACCCGCCCTCTTAATTGATGGAGTTGGGCTAGACCAAATCTCTCAGCACCTTCAATAATTATCATTGTTGCGTTAGGAACATTCACCCCAACTTCAACCACAGAAGTTGCAACCAAAATGTCGGTTTCTTTGTCTTCAAAATCTTTCATCACAGTTTCTTTTTCAGTAGGCTTCATCTTGCTGTGAAGAATGTCAATTTCATATTCAGGGAAAACTTCCTCTTTCAATCTTTTTGCCTCAGCTTTCACAGATTTTACTCGCAAAGCACCTGCTTTGTCTGGGTCGGGTTCGTCGATGCGAGGGCAAATAACATAAAGCTGTCGGCCTTCTTCCAACTTTTTCTTTATGTCGGAGTAAGTTTGATCTCTTTTCTCGGGCGTAACTATTTCGGTGATAATTGGTTTTCTTCCGGTTGGCATTTGATCGAGCAGGGTTAAATCTAAATCGCCGTAAATTGTAAGGGCGAGTGTACGAGGAATAGGGGTTGCGGTCATAGATAGCAGGTGAGGCATTATCTTATCTTTTTTTGTAATTTTTTGGCGTTGCTTTGTTCCGAATTTATGTTGCTCGTCTACAATTACATAGGCTAAATTTTTAAACTTAACTGTTTTTTGTATTAAAGAATGAGTTCCTATTAAAATGGGTGTTTCACCATTGGCGACCCATTTTAAAAGTTGAGCACGAGAGATATTAGTCCATTTTTCAGAATTGATTTTGGAAGGAAATTTTTTACAACCACTTGATGTGATTAGACCAATATTCATATTGAAATTAGAAAAATATTCAATGAAAGATTCAAAATGTTGTTTGGCTAGAATCTCTGTTGGTGCCATATAAGCAACTTGTAAATTACCAACATTTTGACCGGCTGGTTTTGACGAACAAATTGCATAAGCGGTTGTTGTGGCAACAGCGGTTTTTCCTGACCCGACATCACCTTCGAGTAATCGGGACATGGCATAATCTTTTCCAAAATCTTTTAAAATTTGTTTGACTGATTTTTTTTGAGAATCGGTTAATTTGAACGGGTATGTTTTGGTTAAAGGTCTGGTGTCTTTGATTGTTTTTTTAATTTGGAAAGAAGGTTGCTCTTGATAGTCTTTTCGTTGTCGCTGTCTTAAAAGCTGAATAAAAAATATTTCTTCAAAAGCGAATCTTTTGCGGGCAGAAATTGTGTCCGATTCTTTTTTAGGAAAATGAGCCCACACCAAAGCAGTTTTCAAAGAGGGAAGATTGTATTTTTTTAAAATCTTGCCTGGAATAGGGTCTTTGAGTTCATCGAAAAGTTCGGAGCTTAGAATTTTTTCAATACTATGATAAATCCACTGAGAAGAAACACCCTTACTTTCGGGGTAAATAGGAAAAATTGAGTTGTCATCATTGTTCTCAAACAAACCTTCGGGAATGCTCTCGGTAATTTCATATTCTGGATTGGCTAAATATGGTTTTCCGTTCCTTTCTGAAACTGTACCGGTGAATTTTGCATAACTCCCTACGGGTAACATCTTGGCAATATATGGTTGTCGAAACCAAATAATAGGCAGAACACCTTCGTTGTCTTCAATCGTTGCTTCTGCCATTGGAATTTTTTTGTAGTAAGCCTTAGTTGCTTTAATTCTTCTTACTTTGGCATACATAATTACCCGATCACCTTTTTTAACCGATTTTGTTCCTTTAATTTCATCAGTGTTATTGTAACGAAAGGGGAAATAGTAAAGTAAGTCTTGAATTGTTTCTAATCCAAGTTTTTTGAGTGCTTTTTTACGTGGTTCTGTTATCCGAAATTGTTTTTCTAGGGGGGTGTTTAGTTGCATTGGTATATATTAACAAAAAATTCAATGGCTCACCAATGAGCCATTGAAAATCGCTCAACAAAGCCATTGGTGGGTGTCCGACACCCACCTTTTTGGTAAAAAAATTCAACGGCTCAATATAGTGAGCCGTTGAATTTTTGAATGGCGGAGGGTATGGGACTCGAACCCATAAGCGGGGTGAACCGCCACGGATTAGCAATCCGCTGCCTTACCATTCAGCACAACCCTCCATTTGAAATTTGAATTAAATTTATTTCGATTTTGAGTATAACATTTTCCGTAAAAATACTCCACTCAAATAATGAGTGGAGTGGTCTTTGTCTACGGTTGTGGTCTCAGAATCCCTTTGGGGAATGGTATTTTTCCGTAACCAGGAATTATTAAGAACACACGTTTTTTGTAAACTGAAAAAATATCAAAATAACCTTTTCCGTATCTGGCTATGAATTCTTCTTGTTGAATTTGTACAACCAAACCTTTTAATTTGTTTGGGTCAGCAAAACATGCTTTACCACCTACTCTGAATAGATTTTTTTGTGGTGGAGCACTTTTTGTTACTCGTTTTGACTTGTTGGGTGTTTTTCTGATTTTTCTCAGTAAGGGCATCATGAAAACCTCCATTTTTCTATGATTTCTTAGTTCAAAAATTCTATTTCCATCAAACAAGATAAACTAATTGGATTATTTTGTCAAATTATTTTATACTTTAACCTAATGACACAAGTCCAAGAAAAAAGAATAAAAGAACTCGAAGCAGAGGTATTAAGATTGCAGAACCTGGTTGATAAGGACGAGTTAACAAAAGTATTTAATAGGCGTGGTTTTTGTGAAAATCTTGAATTCATTTTCAAAGAGGTTATCTATTCAAAAGAGCATGCTGATTCACAAAGAAAATTCAGAATCACCGATTTATCCGTTATATTTATAGACATAGATAATTTTAAGCAAGTTAATGATACTTTCGGTCATTCGATTGGTGATGTTGTGCTTAAATCTGTGGCTAAGATTTTAAAAGAGAGCGTAAGAGATATTGATTTGGTTGGCAGGTTTGGTGGGGAGGAGTTGGTGATTGCTCTGTTAGGTGCGACAGAAAGTGATGCTTATCGCAAAGCGGAAGAGGTAAGGAAAAAAATTGAAAACTATAAGCCTATTTTTGATGAAGATGGTTTGGGTGTTACTGTAAGTGTCGGGGTTGCTTCGGTTGACAATAGTAATGCAGATACTTTTGAGGATCTTATTTCTTTTGCTGACAAAGCAATGTATGAAGCCAAAACAAATCGCGGAAAAAATAATACAGTAAAGTACAGCGAGATATCTTAATGTGCAATTGTTAAATAAATTATTTTTTTAGCTCTATTTTCTTTTAGTATTTTTTGGGCTTCATTTAAGGTTGTTCCAGTAGTTGTAATATCGTCAAGTAAGATTATATTTCGCCCTAATATTTTTTGGGGATTTTTAATTGCAAAACAATTTTTTAAATTTTCCCTTCTTTCTTTTTTGCTTTTTGCTCGTGATTGATGAGGAGTATCTTTTATTTTTACTAAATTTCCTTTTTCCCATCTGAAAGATTGATTATCATTAAGCCGACACAATTCTCTAGCAATTAAATCGCACTGATTAAAACCTCTTTCTCGAAATCTTTTTTTTGAAATCGGAATAGCGATGAGTAGGGGATTCTTAAAATTTTTTAATCTTTCCAAGTCAACTAATTCTTCTAACAATCGATCGTAAAGAATTTGGGCAAAAATTTTAGCTAATCGTTTTTTCTTTCTGAATTTTAATGACCAAATGGCTTTTTTAACCAAGGGGTCATTATAACTAAAAATAGTGATGATATTTTTGTTAGTATGTTTTGTTTTAACCGCTGAATTAAAAAATTCTTCTGCTGTAATTGTTTCTAGACGCCTTTCAGTTTTTGATTGAGGGAAAGTTATGTTCAGTATAATATTTATTATTTTGTTAAAAAAAGTCCATTTCATTGAATTATATTATAGCTTGGAATTGCAGTTTTAGGTGTTATAATTATTCTTATGAATCCATTCAAACAATTATTTACCAAAGGTGAAAACTTACTGAAAAAAAAATCAGATTCTTTTTTGGGTGTTGATGTTGGCTCTTCGTCTATAAAAGTGGTGCAGTTGAAAAAAAAGAAAGGCGTGGTTATTTTGGAGACTTATGGAGAATTGTCCTTGGGTCCTTATGCAAATATTGAGGCTGGGAGATCTACTAATTTATCTGCCAGTGAAATAAGTGAGGCTTTAAAATCTTTACTTATAGAATCAAATGTAACTACCAAACAGTGTGGTGTTTCTATTCCTTTAAAATCTAGTCTAATATTCACTATGTCAGTTCCTTATGCTAGTGAAAGTCAATTGTCCCAAATGATTCCGATAGAGGCTAGAAAATATATTCCCGTACCAGTTTCTGAAGTTGATTTAGATTGGAAAATTCTTCCATCAGAGATCCATTCTTCGACATTTATGGGGGAAGAACAGAACAAGGAAGAAGGGAGTAAAAAAGACAATCGGGGTCAAAATAATAATATCAATATTCTTGTCGCTGCTATTCATAAAGATGTTGTACAGAAGCAAAAAGAAATTATTAATGGTACTGATTTAAATCTCGGTTTTTTGGAGATAGAAATTTTCAGCACTATTCGTGCTGTGGCCGGTCAAGATGTTTCGACTTTTGCTGTTTTAGATCTTGGTTCCGGTAATTCTAAAATTTATATTGTTGATGGCGGTATGGTTCGTGAATCACATGCTATCGGAAGAGGTTCGCAGGATATTACGCTGAATATTTCCCGTTCAACAGGAATAGATGTCAAAAAAGCAGAAGAGAAAAAGATAAAGATTGGGTTGACTGGTCAAAATGATGACGCAGGAGTAGCAGAAATAGTTTCTTCTGGTCTTGATTATATTTTTACAGAGGCAAATAAAGTTGTCTCCAATTACCAAAAGAAATCAAATAAAAATGTAGACAAGATTGTGATAACTGGTGGCGGAGCGATTATTAATGGAATGGAAGCTTTTGTTGGTCCTAAATTTAATATGGAAGTAGAAGTTGCTAATCCTTTTTCTAAAATAGAAACCCCCGCTTTTCTAGATGATCTCCTAAAACAAGTTGGCCCTGGTTTTTCAGTGGCTTTGGGGATTGCTCTTAGGGGACTAAGACAGCTCGAATAGGTAAACATACCAATCAACAAATGATACGAATAATACGAATGGCATAACAAATCTTATTTATCAAAAATTTAATTAGCAATAAGGTTTGTTATATTAAATAAATTTTTTGTAAGAGATAAACTTTTCTTATCCAAAATTTGTAGGCTATTTGTAGCATTAGTATAATTTGTATATTAGTATGTTTATCTTGTTTTTCCACATTCAACACTCTACATTCTATTTTCTAATGTTATATAATTAATCTATGGTAGAAAATGCTTCATTTATACCCAAAAAAACCGATATACCGGCGAAGGGTAAAAACGAGTCAATTGATTTATTGCTTTTGATTGCAATGGTTGTTTTTCTAGTTTCTTTATTTTCATCTGTTGGTGCATTTTTATACAAAAATTTCATAAACAATACGATTAAACAAGATTCTATTAGCCTTGAAAGAGAAAAAGGTAATTTTGATGTGACTTCTATTGAGGAATTTATTCGTCTAGATCGTAGATTAAAATTATCAGAAGATCTCTTGAATAATCATCTAGATTTAACTGCGTTGTTTGAAATGCTTGAAGTTAATACACTTGAAAATACTCAATTCCAAGATCTTAGTTTTAGTGTTAGTGGTGCTGATATCAAAATTAATATGAGTGGTGTTGCTAAGAATTATTCAACTATTGCTTTGCAATCGGATATATTTGGCGAAAACCAATATGTTCAAAATCCTATATTTTCTGATTTAAATGTTGATTCAAAGGGCAACATTGTTTTTAAATTTTCAGCAATGATTGATAGAGACCTTGTTTTGTATCGCAATAACTTAGATTAACTATGAAAAAGTTTTTATTTCCAACAATTTTAATAATTCTATCGATCGGTCTTTTTGTGATGTATGTTGACCCTGTTTATAAGGAAATAAAAGAGTTAAGGAAAGTTAGTGCAAAATATGACGAGGCATTAGATAAATCCAAAGAACTTAAGAAGGTTCGAGATAGCCTTTTGGTTACCTATAATTCTTTCTCACAAAATGATTTAAGTCGTCTGAGAAAGATGCTGCCTGATAATGTTGATAATGTCCGTCTTATTATGGATATAAATGGAATTGCTGCAAAGTATGGAACAATTATTAAGGATATTAAATTAAATTCTTCGGCCGGTAAAAGCCCGACTAATGTTGCTGGCGTAGAAGAATATGGATCTGTTAATCTTGGCTTTTCTGTGATGGCTACATATGATGATTTCTTGAAATTCTTGGAAGATTTGAGAGATAGTTTGCGTTTGGTTGATGTAGTTGCTCTTGGTTTCTCTAGTGTTGAAGATGATGTAAGTATTTACAAATTTAATGTGGAAATTAAAACTTATTGGTTAAAATAAAAGAGCGTTTAGGACTTAGCGTCTAGGGTTGTAGTAAATGAATATTTTGCCAAAGGCAAAATACTCATTAATGAAAAATTGTAAAACAATTTTTCATTCCTAAACGCTAAACGCTAAACGCTAAACGCTATGAATAATACACTAAAAACAGGAATATTGATTTTATTGATTGGGGCTATTGGCTTGTTTGGTGCAGGCTATGTATTTTCCGAATCAGCTTTGGTTCCCGAAACTGGTTTAAATAATCTTATCGGTAGTGAATTGCTGGTTTTGTTGTTACAAATAAAATCAATTAATTTAGATACTGGTATTTTTGATGATAATGCTTTTACTCGCCTGAAAGATTTTGGTGTAGAAATTGAACCTCAACCTATTGGTAAGAGTAACCCGTTTACTTCAATAGGAGTTGGTATCACAGAGTAATACAAATTAAAAATTATAAATTAACGAATTTTACTGAAAGCAAAATTTGTTTCGTTATCTTTAATTTATAATTTATTTTTTAAAAATGAGTTTTATTGAAACTTTATCAAAAAAAGGTTTGTTGGGTTCTCAAAATATTTCTTCAATTGAAGAGGCACTAGCTTCCTCTGATGAAAAAATACTCGATGATATTTTACTTGATGCTGGTGTTAGTAATGATGATATTTTGGCAGCCAAGGAGGAGTATTTTAAACTTCCAATTAAGAAAAATATAAAAACAGAAGTTCCGGGATCAATTCTCGAAAAAATACCAGAGAAATCAGCGATCTACTATAAATTTGTTCCTATTAGTGTTGATGAGGAAGGTTTTTTGGAGGTGGGTATCTTGAATCCGGATGATTTAGAAGCGCGGGACGCTCTTCAGTTTGTGTCATCTAAAAATAAGATGCCTTTTAAACTATTTTTGATCTCAGTGGGTGATTACAGAGGTGTTCTGGATAGTTATAAAGGTTTAAAAGGTGAGGTTACTAAGGCTTTATCAGAATTGGAAACAGAAATTGTGGTTGAAGGAGAAAAAATTAAACACGATCGAGATGCTAAGTCAGGTACAAGAAAAAAATTAGAAACTAAAATTATTGAAGAAGCACCTGTTACTAAAATTGTTGCAACTATTCTTAGGTATGCAGCAGAGGGAGATGCTTCTGATATTCATATTGAACACATGAAAGATAAGGTGCGAGTTAGATTCAGGGTTGATGGAGTTTTGCATACTAGTTTAGTTTTGCCAGTGAATGTTCATTCGGCTGTTGTGGCGAGAATTAAAGTTTTGTCTAATATGAAATTAGATGAAAGAAGGAAGCCGCAAGATGGGCGTTTCTCAGCAAGAATTGAAAATAGATTGGTTGACTTTCGTGTTTCAACATTCCCAGCTTCTTATGGGGAAAAGATTGTGATGAGGATTCTTGAAACCGAAAAAGGTATCAAGAGTTTAGAGGAAACCGGTATGAGGAACTCTGATTTGGAGAAAGTTAAAAGAGCAATTAACAAACCTTACGGTATGATACTTGTTTCTGGACCAACAGGATCTGGTAAATCAACAACTTTGTATTCATTATTAAACCAATTAGATAGGGAATCAAAAAACATTTTGAGTTTGGAAGATCCGGTAGAGTTTAATATTGATGGAGTAAGTCAATCTCAAGTTCACCCTGAAATTGGATATACTTTTGCTAGTGGTTTACGGACAACATTAAGACAAGACCCAGATGTGATTATGGTGGGGGAGATTCGTGATAAAGAGACCGCCGCTTTGGCTGTACAGGCTGCTTTAACTGGACACCTTGTACTGTCAACTATTCACACCAATGATGCTGCTGGAGTTATTCCTCGATTAGTTGAAATGGGTGTTGATCCATTTTTGATTGCACCAACACTGGTTTTGTCTATGGCACAAAGGTTAGTTAGAACTTTATGTCCAGATTCAGGAGAACCAATTCCTATTACTGGGGGAGTCGAAATGATGATTAATAGCGAACTTGCTAATATTGATGAGAAATATAAAAAAGATATTACCGTACCGAAGAATGTATATAAAGCTTCTCCTACTGAAGGTTGCCCGTCTGGTACTAGGGGAAGAACAGGTGTTTTTGAGTTAATTGAAATTACGCCTGAAGTTTCAGATATTATTTTAAACGACCCTTCGGGAAATAGTATTGAAGAAATAGCTCGCAAACAAGGGTTTGTAAAGATGAAGGAAGATGCTTTACTTAAGGCTTTTGATAGGAAAATTCCTTTTGAGGAAGTAAGCTTGCTTTAATATATTGGTATGTTTATCTTATCAACATCTTAATTTACAAAAAAAGGTTATAATGTATAAATGATATCCACAAAATATAGTACGATGGCTAATAATAAAAAATACAAAATTTTACTTGTTGATGATGATCGTTTTTTGGTTGATATGTACTCAATGAAGTTTAAGGAGGCTGGAATGATACCAGAAGCAGTTTTTAATGGCCACGAGGCATTGGATAAACTTTCTGCTAATAAAAATGATTTTGATATTATCTTACTTGACTTAATCATGCCGTCTATGGATGGGTTTGAGCTTGTGAAACAGATTCGAGAAAAACAATTGGCAGAAAAATCAGCCTTAATCATACTATCAAATCAAGGACAGCAGACAGACATTGATCGGGTAGAAAAATATGGAGTGGATGGGTATATTATTAAAGCGAGTACCATCCCTTCTGAGGTTTTAACCAAAGTGTTGGAGATTGCTCAGCAAAAATTTAGATAAACATACCAATATACAAATGATACGAATAATACGAATGTGTACAAATATTATCTATTAAAATTTTATTAGCAATGAAGTAATTTTATTTAATAAAGTTTAGTAAAAAATAATTTTTGTTTTTTAAAATTTGTAGTTATTCGTATTATTCGTATCATTTGTATAGTGGTATATTTAATTTATGGATTACAAAAAAAAATTAGATGAATTAGTTGCTTTTATAGCAAAAGAAGGAGGGTCAGATCTCCATCTTGCCGAGGGGCGTACACCCCTTATTCGTGTTAGTGGTGAATTAACACCAATTCAAACAATTGAACCAATGAAAAGAGATGAAATAATTGGTTTTCTGTCTGAAATGCTAACAACTATCAATATGGATAAATTTTTGGAGACTAAGGAAGTTGATTTTTCATACAATTCAACCGAAGGTATGCGTTTTAGAGGGAATGGATTTTTTAGACAAGGAAAAATGAGTGTTGCTTTGAGGTTAATTCCGAAAGAAATTCAGTCACTTATTGATTTAAATCTCCCACCGATCTTGAATGAATTTGCCCAAAGACAACAAGGTTTCTTTTTGGTAGTTGGGCCTGTGGGACAAGGAAAATCAACCACGCTGGCTTCAATGTTAGAGGTGATTAATAATGAAAGAACAGAACATATAGTTACAATCGAAGATCCTGTTGAGTATTTATTTGAACCAAAAAAGTCGATAATTGATCAAAGAGAGGTTGGTATTGATACAAAGGATTTTTCTACAGCTTTGAAATTTATGTTTAGACAAGACATGGATGTTGTTATGGTAGGTGAAATGAGGGGTCCAGAAACAATCTCAACTGCGGTTACCGCTGCTGAAACTGGTCACCTTGTATTTTCAACATTACATACCAATACTGCTGCACAAACAATCGATAGAATTATTGATTCTTTCCCAGCTGAACAACAAGATCAGATTAGAACACAATTAGCTAGTAGTTTAACTGGTATTTTTTCTCAAAGACTTATTCCGCGAGTTTCTGGCGGTATGATTCCTGCTTATGAGCTTTTAATTAATAATAACGCTGTTTCAAATCTAATTAGGGAAAGTAGAACATATGAAATTAATTCTGTTATTGAAACAAGTTCGCAACAAGGAATGATCAGCCTTAATCAATCTTTGGCTGATTTGGTTAGGAGAGGGGAGATTTCGATTGAAAATGCTCGGAAGTTTAGTTTGAATGTTAACGGGCTAGAAAAACTCATCTAAAATTTATCCCAAAATCACTTAAAAATTTTTAATTTTTGAGCAACGACGAAATTTCGCTTTTGTTTGCACAAGAATCTCTCAGTCGCTGTACTTAGTACATACACCTTCCTCTTTTCTGAAAGAAAAGCAGCGACAACTCTTGCACAAACAAAAGCGAACTTCATCTGATTTTGAAAAAATTAATTTTTTAATCGAAATTTAAAATTCGAAATTGAAAATTTTTATAAAAAATTTTTATGTTATTTAAATACAAGGTCGTAGATAAATCAGGTGCTACCAAAGAGGGGCAAATCGAAGCCATAAATTCCAATGTGGCTATTTCGTCTTTGCAGAATAGAGGTTTTGTGGTTGTTTCGGTAGAGGAAGAGAAGAAATCAGTTTGGTCAGACATTTCTTTCTTCGAGAGGGTTTCTAATAAAGAGTTAGTTATTTTGTCTAGGCAGATAGCCACTTTGTTTGATGCTCAGGTTTCTGTTTTACGTGTTTTTCGTATGTTAGCTTCAGAAGCAGAAAATCCATTATTGAGGAGAAAATTAGCAGAAATATCTGATGACCTTCAGTCAGGAAGTTCTATTTCCCAAGCATTATCAAAACATCCCAAGGTTTTTTCAAATTTTTACATCAATATGGTTAAGGCTGGGGAGGAATCAGGTAAACTTAACGAAACTTTTAACTACCTAGCCGATCACTTAGATCGGGCATATGAATTAACATCAAAAGCTAGGAGCGCCTTGGTTTATCCTGCTTTTGTTGTTTTTGTGTTTATTGCTGTTATGGTCTTGATGTTTACAACAGTTATTCCAAAAATCAGTGAGATTTTGGTTGAGTCTGGTCAAGAAATACCGTTTTTTACAAAGATTGTATTGGGAATCAGTGATTTTTTGTTAGGCTATGGCGTCTTTTTGTTAGCTTTACTACTAGTTCTTGGCTTTCTTTTTTTTAGGTTTAAAAGAACAAAGTCCGGTGCCTTGTCAGTTGATAGATTTAAAATATCAGTTCCTTATATTGGTAATCTATACCGAAAATTATACTTAACGAGAATGGCAAGTAATATGAATACAATGTTGGTTAGTGGTGTACCGATTGTTAAAGTTATTGAAAACACTGCTCAGGTGGTTGATAATATGGTATATCGTCAATTACTTGAAAAGGCATCTCAGTCTGTTAGAACCGGAGAATCTATTTCGAAATCTTTAAGCGGAAATAATGAAATTCCTAATATTATGATTCAAATGATAAAAATTGGTGAAGAAACAGGTGAAATCGGCATGATTTTGGACACACTATCTAAATTCTATGAAAGAGAGGTAAAAAATTCAGTTGATACTCTCGTTTCCTTGATCGAACCAATAATGATTGTTGTTTTAGCCTTATGTGTAGGTATTCTCCTGACATCCGTTCTTATTCCTATTTACAATGTGTCTTCTGGTATCTAGAAGGTTAACATACTAATATACAAATAATACCAATACAACGAATGTATACAAATATTATTTATTAGAAATTTTATTGGTAATGAAGTAAACTCAGTAAGTAAAATTTAATTAAAAAATATTTTTTGTTTTTATGAAATTTGTTGCTATTCGTATTATTAGTATTATTTGTTGATTTGTATGTTTACCTTACTTATCCACAGATAAAGGTTAAAAAACCCTTATTTTGTTATATAATTACGGCATAGGCTTTAAAATAATTAAAGTGGTCGACCTTTAATTTATTTTGAATTATGCATAGTTCAAATTATTGTTAATTATTAATTTTTTAATCAAGTATTAAATATGAAAAATAAAGGTTTCACATTGATTGAACTTTTGGTAGTTATTGCTATCATTGGTATTCTTTCATCAGTTGTTTTGGCTTCTCTAAATTCAGCTAGAACAAAAGCACGAGATGCCAAGAGAATTTCTGATATTAAACAAATTCAGTTAGCTCTTGAAATGTATTACGATGACAAC
>CAZSPC010000014.1:0-20394 GCA_964608745.1 uncultured Candidatus Saccharibacteria bacterium
AAAAGCTCCTGAGAATTAATTTCTCAGGAGCCAGAATTGTCTATTAAGTCAAAAAAATAGATATATTTTTGTTAACTGTTGCGAGGTAAGTAATCATGGAGGAAGAGGGTGCATCTGCGACCTTGTTGGCGATATTGTTAATCTTTCTGGCAGAACGAATGCAAAAACAGAAAGTTTTGAAATCAAGGGGAGTAGGCGACGAATAAGGCGTAGCGAGTTTTCTGTTTTTCCAGAAGGCTACGTACCTCCTGCATTCTTTGGATAATTTACAAAACCCGAACCGTTATCAAAACGATTCGGGTTTTTTCTTTTCTAAAAACTATAAACTAAGGACTAAAAACTAATTCAAGCGTTTCTTTTTTCTTTCTCTCGAATTTATCTTCAATCTCGATTTCAACCAAATTATATCCTTCGGATAATAAAACTATTTCTTCAAAATTTCCTTCTTCATCAATGAAGATTTTTCGTCCGTTTAAGGTGGCGTGAGATGCGTTTTCAATTACTCCACGAACAAAGATTTTTTGTTCGTTAAAAGTAGTACCAGTAGTGGGGGAGGTGATTATCAAAACAGGCCCTTTGGCTAAATTACGCACTTGAAAAATACCGTAACCGACAATGATGACCACGATTAAAACAATCACTATTATTTTGGGCAGTTTTGATGTTTGCACAAAAATTTTAAATTTTAATTTGTAAATTTTAATTCAATGATTTAATTTTAATTGTTTTAATTACAATTTATTTTATAAATTTTTGTTGTTTTTAAATTAATTCATTTTTTAATTTAAAATTGAATTAAAATTTAAAATTTACAAATTAAAATTAACCTAAGTAGCTCCTATCAATTCCACCATCTTTTTCTCCTTCTGTTTTGTGTTCGTCATCTATGTTTTCGTTGTCAGATATTTCTTCATCTAAATTCTGTTCCTGTTCTACATTGTTTTGTACCTGCTCTACTTCCTCCTTTTCTTGCCTAACTAAAACCTCTCTTGGTTTTGAGCCGTTGGCAGGGCCAATAATCCCCTTATCTTCCAACATATCCATTAGTCGAGCAGCTCGAGCATAACCAACTCGCAACCTTCTTTGTAGATACGAAGTAGAAGCTTTGCCGGCTTCAATAACCATATTATAAGCATCTTCATACAGATCGTCTCCGTCGTCATCATCTAGGCTACCATTCAGCACACCCTCAAACAAAACATTTTTGTCTTTACTCGCAGTTGTGATGTCAATTTCATCCGGCAGTTCATCTTCGTAAGCATTTTTCAAGAATTTGACTACATTTTTAACTTCCTTTTCTGAAATAAAGGCAGCTTGAATTCGGCGCGGCTTAGACATATTACCAGAAAGGTAAAGCATATCTCCAGCACCAAGCAACTTTTCAGCACCGGCTTGGTCTAGGATTGTTCGTGAATCGATTTGCGACGCAACCTGTAGAGCGACTCGAGTAGGAACATTGGCTTTAATCAAGCCTGTAATAACATTTACGGACGGCCTTTGGGTTGAAAGGATCAAATGAATACCAACAGCACGACTCATTTGTGCTAATCGAACAATCGCAGCTTCTAACTCTCTCGGATAAGCCTGCATAATATCCGCTAATTCATCAATTACAACTACTATATAAGGCATTGCTTCTGGTAATTCTACTTGCCCGAGCGAAGTTTTAGGGTCGCCCGCAGTCGCTTTTTCTATCGCTGGTTCGATAATATTTTTATGATACGACTGAATGTCTCGAACACCTCTGTCTTCTAATATTTCATACCTTCTCTCCATCTCTTTAATTGCCCATTTAAGAGCTAAAATAGCTTTTTTAGCATCAGTAATAACAGGTGTTAGTAGGTGGGGGATGTTTTTATAAAGTGTTAACTCAACCCTTTTTGGGTCAACCATTAAAAAGCGTAATTCTTCTGGGTTGTTTCGGAAAAGTAGAGAAGTGATAAGAGTGTGAATTGTTACAGATTTACCAGAACCAGTCGAACCAGCAATTAGCATATGAGGTGCTTTGGCCAAGTTGGCAAAGTGAGCTTCTCCTGAAATATCTTTTCCGAGAGCGATGGATAGGGGATATTCGGCATTTTGAAATGTCTTGCTTGCGAACAGAGTTCCTAGTCCAACAGTTGTTTTGGTGCTGTTTGGGATTTCAATCCCTACCAATGCTTTTCCGGGTATAGGAGCTTCGATTCTAAGAGGGTGAGCGGCAAGAGCAAGGGATAGATCATTTTGCAAGCCAACAATTCGAGAAAGTTTAATTCCTTCGGCTGGTTTCATGGCATAACGAGTAACAGACGGACCGATTGAGATTTCATCCATTTCGACATTAATGCCAAAGTTTTGGAGAGTTCGTTTGATTATGTTTGCGCTGGCTTTGATATCTCCAACCCCTGGCTTTCCTTTGTCCTTAGCAAGTAAATTGAGGGGGAGGGAAACTTCTTTTTTAAAGAAATGTTTTTTAGAAACCGCTTCTAGCTTTTTACCAAATGTTTCTTCGTCAGTTTCTTTTTTACCAAAGCCCAGTATTTTAGTTTTTGGTTTCGAATTTTTGGTTTGTTTCTCTTGAGAGGAGCTGTTTTCTTCTTGGTTTTCTTCAGTTGTTAAATTCATTTTCAAGTCTTTTTCTTCTAATTCTTTCTCCGTATCTTCTTCGAGTTCTTCTTTTTTCCAGAACATTAATACTCTCATGTTTGGTGTGGTATCAAAAATTACAAGGACAGAAATCATTACTAATGCCCATAGGAAAATTAGACTGGCAAACACATCGAATAACTTAACGAGAGAGGAAGAGATAAAACCGCCGATAAATCCTCCTTTATCTGAAAATAGGATATCAATAATTCCTAGACCTGATAGGACAAATAGGATCGAGCCAAAGATTCTGATTGTTGCGAAATCTCTTCTGATTGATTTAGTGAAGGCCAGACCTAATATTATGAAGAGGGCAGGGAGGAGAAAATATCCAATACCAAACAAAAAGGAAAGCCACTCATAAACAGTTGTCCCTACTAAACCACCACCATTGAAAGAAGCAACAAGTAAAAATATTGCAATAACAAAAAATAGAATTGCAAATACCCAATGTAATGTTTCGGTTTTTAGGTTAGATTTTCGGATATTTTTTTCTTTTATCTTTTTCTTTTTTCTGGCCTGCTGTTTTTGAGTTTTTTTGTTTGATTTACGTGGCATAGTGTTGAATTATTCTGAATCTTAATATTCGTAATTGGTAAGATGATTATATCATATTTGATAGGAAAATAATTAAGCTTATAGCTGATAGCTTAAAGCATAAAGACGAATTTGGCTTTGCCAAATTCACCGACTCGATTCGTAACTATTCGTACCATTCGCATTATTTGTAGATTGGTATGTTCACCTTGTTTTTTATGTCCTTTACAGCTATAATGGACATTATTAAATGTCCTTTATGGAAAGTTTAAAGGACATAAATCTAACGGACATAAAGGACACAAATGACAAGTATAAAGGACATAAAAACTACAAAAAGCCTTTGTCTAGCCGACAATCAAGATAATTTTTTGACCGATAGGGTTGAAAAATTAAGTATGGCTATTTATCTTGTAACCGATCTCCTATTGGACACTGAACCAATAAAATTTAAACTAAGGGACAAAAATATTGAATTAATGTCCGTTATAACGGACAAACAAAAGTCTATTGCTGTTATTAGTGAGATAGACTCTCTTTTGAAGGTGGCTTTTATGGCTAAACTTATATCTCAAATGAATTATACTATTTTGAATGTTGAGTATGGTAAATTGTTAAATTTAGCGAAAGGGAATAGGCAAGTTATTCTATCGGACAAACTATTTGAAGATTCTAAGGGACAAAAAAGCTATAAAGGACATTCTATAAAGGACATTTATAAAGGACAAAATAAAAAAGAAATGTCCTTTACAAAAAGTATAAAGGACAAAAAACCTGTTTTGAGTAAGAAAAGAAGCATTAAAAACAATCCTAGACGTGAATCCATTCTTAATTTTATAAAGGACAAAAAGGAAGTAAATATAAAGGACATTTTTGAAAACTTACAGAGTACAAGAATGGCTTGTAGTAAAAAGACTCTTCAACGAGAATTAACCTCTTTGGTGGAAGAAAATGTCCTTAAGAGGGAAGGAGAGAAAAGATGGACTAAATATTTACTAAATTCTTAAGAATTTAGTAAATATTTAGTCCAAATTTCGAATTTTTAATTTAAAATTTAATCGAAATTCGAAATTCGTCATTCGAAATTAGAGCGAAGCGATCTCTTGCTTTTCCTACCTAAAAAGCTATAATATTGTGGTCTTTATTATGGGTGAAAATATTTGATTTTAAGTTATCCACAAAGATTTCTTTGCAAGATATTTTTGCCAATATATAATTATACAAAAGACATTGTCTGTCTCGTTTTGTGGTAAACAAAACGGAGATGTTTAGAGCGATAGCTCGTTGACAATTTAATATGGCAGAATTACAGAAATGATAGAAATTTTTTCAGTAAATTTGAAACTTCAAAAATATTTAAATTTTAAATCTTTAAACTTTTAAATATTTGTCGAAGTTGTGATAAAAATTTATTAGAACAAAAGTGGTATAAACTTTATATGCTTGTCGAAGCCAGGATCTACCGCAGAGAAATTTTAAAATTTTGAGTGGCGTGTCCGACACCCACCGAAGCGTAGCGGAGGGGTGTGTCGGATACCCCACGAAAAATTAAAAATTTTTCCGCGGTAGATCTTGAAAAAGTTCATACCGACCCTTTCACAATTATTAGTTCTTTATTAGTTAATATTTTAGGAAGGGGAAATTATAAGAAAAGAATTATATGACTTATTTGAAAATCAGAAAAGTTGCAACTACAAAAGTAGTTTCAATTTTTGTTGGTTTCGCAATGACTCTTTCGCTAGTTGGAGGTGCGGCTATGCCTGCGCAAGCTGCAACAGTAGAAGAGTTGACTGCGCAGATTGCTAGCTTGCTTGCAACGATTTCATCATTACAAGCACAGTTGGCAGCTATGACAGGAGGCGAAACTCCAAGTACATGTGGTACTTTTACTAGAAATCTTACAATGGGTGACACAGGAGCAGATGTTAAGGACCTTCAAGTTGTTCTTAACGGAAGTGCTGACACTCAGGTAGCTGCTTCGGGAGTTGGTTCAGCTGGTAACGAAACTGAATATTTTGGTGGACTTACAAAAGCTGCTGTTATCAAATTCCAAAACAAGTATGCTGCTGAAATCTTGGCACCAGTTGGACTTACAGCTGGAACAGGATATGTTGGTCCTTCAACAAGAGCTAAGTTGAACACAATGTGTACAACTGACCCTGTTGATCCTACAGACCCAACAGATCCAACACCAGCAGGAACTGGAGTAACAGTTTCTTCACCTGCACAACCAGCAGCTTCACTTGCACCTCAATCAGTTGCAAGACTACCTTTCACAAAGGTAACAATTACAGCTGCAGCTGACGGTGACGTTACAGTTGACTCATTGACTGTCGAAAGAACTGGATTAGGTGCTGACGCAGTATTCGCAGGAGTTGTTCTTCTAGATGAAGACGGAACTCAATTGGGTATTGCTAAAACTTTAAATTCAAATCACCAAGCAACAGTTGGAGAAGCATTCACAGTGAAAGCTGGAACTTCAAAGACAGTAACAGTTGCTGGAAACATGGCTTCTTCTCTGGCTACTTATGCTGGACAAGTGGTATCGCTTTCGGTAGTTTCTGTTAACACATCAGCTGCTGTATCAGGATCACTTCCTATTACAGGAGCAAATCACACAGTGAACGCTACATTGTCAACAGGATCAGTTCTTCCTGCAAGGGGAGTAGAAGATCCTAACACTTCAGCTACAAAAGAAATCGGTACAACTGGTTATACTTTCGCAGCTGTTAAATTGACAGCCGGTTCAGCCGAAAAAGTTCGAGTACACTCAATCCGATGGAATCAATCAGGATCAGCTTCAATGAGCGATCTTGCAAACATCGAAGTTATCTTCGATGGAACATCATATCCAGTAACAGTTTCAGCTGATGGTAAATACTACTCAGCTAACTTTGGATCAGGTGTTGTTATTGATAAAGGTCTTTCAAAAGAGATCAAAATCAAGGGTGACATCGTAAGTGGTTCAGGAAGAACTGTTGTATTCGATCTTTACAAAAACACAGATGTTTATGTAACAGGCGAAACTTACGGATACGGAATTACACCTTCAGGTGAAACAACAACCGCAGCTTCAGACGCATCATCACAGTTCACAACAGGAACTCCATGGTACGACAACGCAGTGGTTACAGTTTCAGCTGGTTCAGTTTCATCAATTGCTAAATCAAATGACATTGCTGCACAAAACGTTTCAATCTTGAGTCCAAACCAACCATTTGGAGGATTTGAAGTTGAAGTTAAAGGAGAACCTGTTTCAATTCAGCAAATGGTATTTAATGTATTGGCAACTGGTGACGAAGCAGAAAACATGACCAACATTAGTTTGGTTGATGGAAATGGTTCAGTTGTTGCAGGTCCAGTGGACGGAGCAAGCAACTCAACTAACTCTGCTGACGGTACAGTTACATTTACAGACACAGTTACACTTCCTGTGGGTAAGACAGTTCTTGCTTTGAAGGGACAACTTGGATCAGCATTCGCTACAAACGACACTGTTCAAGCTTCTACAACACCTTCAACAGATTGGACAACTGTAACAGGACAAACAACTGGAAACACAATCAGTCTTTCAAGTTTCAGCACAGCTGTGACTGGAAACCAAATGACAGTTAAAGCAGCTGCTAACACAGTTACTGTGGCAGCAGATCCTGCATCAAAGACTGTTGTTATGGGTCAAACTGGATTTACATTTGCTAACATCCAATTTGATGGTACTGCTTCAGGAGAAGATGTGAAATATACATCAGCTCAATTCCGATACACCGACGGTGGATCAGATCCAACTAACTGTTTCGTTTATGACGGATCAACTAAGTTGAACAACACAGCTATTAACCCAGCTGGAACAGGAGCAGACACTTACACATTCGACAACCACTTGACAGTTCCTAAGGGAACAATCAAGACAGTTGCACTTAAATGTGATATTCCTGCATCATTGACTGCTGGACACCAAATGATCTTTGGTATCAACTCAGCAGATACAATTTCAGGAACAGGAGCAGAAAGTGGAGCAACAGCCTCACTTACTTACTCAACAGCAAACTCAGGAACAATGACATTGGCAGCCGCTGGATCTCTTACAGTTACTAAGGACGCTTCAAGTCCTTCATATGCTCTTGCAGCAGCAGGATCATCAGATGTGACTATGGGAGTTCTTAAATTCCACGCAGCTAACGAAGACATTACTCTTGAGAAGGTATCACTTCAACTAACAAACACAGCATCAAGCTCAGCTTCAGATATTGTGAAAGTATCATTGTACGATGGTTCTACTAAAGTTGGTGAAGCTATCTTCACAGGTACAAACACAAACGCAACTTCAACATTGACAGGTTCATTCGTGATTCCTGCTGATGGTGACAAGTTGATGACAGTTAAGGCTGATCTATCAGCTATCGGAACAGGTCAACCAGGTACTCAAGGTCACTTGATTGCTATTGACTACGATGGTGATGATACAACAGGAACTCGGGGAACAGGTGCCGCTTCAGGTACAGCTGTTAATACAAGCTCAACATCAGACACAGCGATGTCAGGTGTGAGAATGTACCGATCATTCCCAACATTAACTAAGGTTGATGTACCTACAAACACTTTGGACAATGGTCAAAAATCATTGTTAAGATTCAAAGTTTCAGCTGATTCAGCAGGAGACGTTGGTCTTTACAAAGTAACTATTAGACTTGCTACAACTACAGCAACTGTAAGTGGACTTAACGTTTACGCTTACACAGATTCAGGATTTTCAACTCCTGTGTCAGGTCTAAGAACAGACGGTGCGATGTTAACAACAGATAGCAATGCTACTTGGGCTTCATCAGCAACTGATCTAGAAATCGTTTCTACAGCAGTTATTCAAGTACCTGCCGGTGGAGATCGATACTTCGATGTTAAGGGTACAGTAGCAGGTGCCGCTTCTGGAGCTTCTGTTTCAACACAGCTTCAAGGTGACGCTGCCTTCCCGGCACTAGCAGGATTTATGGATTCAGCTACAAACATCGACGGTGATACTAACGATGACTTCGTATGGTCACCAAATGCGACAACAACTTCAGGCTCAACTGCTAACGACTGGACAAATGGTTACGGAATTTCCGGACTACCAGCCGCTAACATGACAGCAGAAGTATTGTCAAAATAAACTAGTTAACTAGTTTATTGCTCGACGGAAATTCATTTCCTGATAGCAACAAAAAACCCGCACTTTATGTGCGGGTTTTTTGTTTGTTTAAAAAAACGAGGGGGCGTGTCGGGTACCCTGCGAAGCGTAGCGGAGTGGTGTACCCGTGACACCCTACGAGTGATTTTTAAACAAACAAAAGCAGATTATTCTTTGGTTGGGTGTTAAATCTTGCATAGTTGTTTGTGAACTGATGAAAATCGCTTCGCGATTTTCATCCTTTCGTCATTGCGATCCGTCGGCTGACGAAGAAGTAATCCAGACTTTCCGTCATTGCGAAGGCGTGAGCCCGTGGCAATCCAGGTTTCGGCTTGCGTAAGTAAGCACCTCAACTACCGTCATTGCGACTTCGGTTTATAAAACCGGAGCAACGACCCCGAAGGGCGTGGCAATCCATGCTCAACTTGCGTAAGCAAACTCCCACTCCTCGTCATTGCGAGACGCGGAGCGTCGTGGCAATCCAGGCCTTGGTTCGCCTTGGCAAACACTTTTTACCCGCACACTAACTTTGGCATTGTTGCAAAGTTTTTTCTCTGAGATTATCGTAAGAATTAAAATTATCGAGATGTGTAAATTTTAGACTTAATATCAATAAGCAACAAAAAACTATGCCAAAGTTAGTGTGCGGGTAAATCTTTAAATCTTTAAATATTATTGCTATAATACTCGTATATGAAAAATATAAACAACCAAACAAAAATAATCTTAATAATTGCCGGTTTAATAATAATTCTCGCAGGCGGTTATATTTACAAAAATTTAGGTCCCGGGGACCTAAATAATGATTTGAATGAAGAAAATGCAACAACAACTCCGGATGTTGTGGCTGTCTTAACCGATGAGGAGGGAAATATCATCGAAGGGGCAACAATCGAACCCGTCCTTGTCCCCAGTGTTCCATTACCAGATTATAAAAAAGCCATTGTTTTTAGTGGTGGAGAGACACAAGAATTCAAAGACATAATGACGGAAAGAATCAACAAAAATATCGCTGATTTAGATGAAAACAGTGGTTCGTTCGATGCTTGGCTCGATCTCGGAATTAATAGAAAAATGATTAATGATTTTGATGGAGCTATCGAAATTTGGGAGTATATTGGTGCTATTCGACCTAACAACATTGTAACTTTTAATAATCTTGGAAATATTTATCACTATGAATTAAAAGATTATGTAAAGGCAGAAGAAAATTTCTTGCAAGCTATCAAAAACGATACTTCTTATATTCCTTCTTATATCAACCTTTACGATTTATATCGATTTTCTTACAAAACAGATACAGATAGTGCCACAAAGATATTAGAAGAAGGGCTAAAAAACAACCCAGATAATCAAGAGTTACAACAATTATTAAATAAATAAAATGTGAATCGGGGCTGAATTATGAGTGGTGTGTCGGATTTAATAAATTTTCGTTACCTGGTAACCTGTCTGTATTGACCTAGTTACCGGGTAACCTAAGAAAATTTATTAAATCCGACAGCCTACGAATATTTTTTCTCCCGTCATTGCGAGGGCGGAGCCCGTGGCTCGCCCGCTAACGCCTTGAGCGTAGCGATTGGCGAGCGGGCAATCCAGGCCTTGGTTCGCCTTGGCGAACCCTTTTCACCCGCACACCAAATCTAGCATCGTCTTTTCAGACAAAAAACATATTTATTACAATTTGCGACCAAATATTAAACAAAAAACCATAAAAAGTTGACAATAATTTTATAATGCTAGAATTGGTGTGCGGGTAAATTTTTAAATTTATAAACTAATCAAAAAACACTATGGAAAACACATCAGAAAAAGAAAGGCTATTCAAAATGATATCTGTCTTTCTTGTCTTCGCGACAATTTTAGTAATCCTTTTGTCCGTTGGGGCATATAAAACAAATCAATACATCGGAAAAGATGAAATTGGAAGTACAATTTCATTTATCGGTGAAGGAGAAGTATTTGCAGTAGCCGATATAGCTTCTTTCAATTTTTCTGTAACAGAAGAAGCAGTCACAGCGACAGAAGCTCAAGATAATTCAGCTAAGAAAATCAACGCAATTTTGGACTATCTTGAAGATCAAGGGGTGAAAGAAAAAGATATCAAGACAACCAATTACAATGTCTATCCAAGATATGAATGGACAGAACGACCATGTAACGGATATTATTGTCCTCCATCAGGCGAAAGAGAATTGGTTGGTTATGAAGTCAGCCAATCAATCACAGTAAAAATCAGAGAGACAGAAAAAGCTGGCACAATCCTTTCGGGAGTAGGGGAGTTGGGAGCAACAAATATTAGTAGTCTTAACTTTACCATTGACGACGAAGACGATTTGAAAAGAGAAGCTCGACAACTAGCTATCAAAGATGCAAAAGCCAAAGCCAAAGAGTTAGCCAGAGACTTGGATGTAAAATTAGTTAGAATTGTAAGTTTTTCTGAATCAGGCTACCGACCATATTATGCCAAAGGCCTAGAAATGACAGTAATGGATAGTGGAATGGGTGGCGGAGAAATCGCACCAGAGATTCCGATGGGGGAAAATAAGATTTCGTCTAATGTTACCATCGTCTACGAGATAAAATAAATTAATAATCCTAAAACTGGCGCACTTTGGCGTTGCTTCACGGAAAATTTCATTCACCTTATGTGCAATAAGGCTCACAAAATTTTCCACTTGCGCCACCAAATTGCATCCAGTTTAAGAATTATTAACCCTCGGTTATTACAAAAAACCAAAGACGAACCGCCTCCGGCGGTTCGTCTTTTCTTTATCTTCATTTCGTCTTTGTGAGCCGTCAGGTGAAGCAACCCAGACCCTTTGAGGCAAAGCAGAACAAAACCACCCTATTCGTCTTTGCGATTCGTCAGCTGACGGAGAAACAATCCAACCCTTGGTTTGCTTTAGCAAGTCCTCATCTTTCGTCATTGCGAGCGTAGCGCGGCAATCCAGGCCCTAGTTTTCGAACTGATTTTTGAAAAAAATCAGCAACGACCAAACCAAAAAACATCAAAAAAATAAACGGCTCACGGAGTGAGCCTTTTAGATAGCTTAACAAAGCCGTTTCCTACTTACCACTAAATGTCCGATAGGACATTTAGTGGCACTCAAAAAACATCTCAACCAAGCCATTTTCAATGGTCCGTCAGCTGACGGACCATTGAATTTTTACCTCCCCAATTTGGTTTTTTCAACCAAAAAAGAGAAAGAAAAAGCATTTGATAGGGAGTTGAAAAAAAGTTACGATTATACTTTTAAAATGTCGCAATTGCATTTTTAAAATGACGCAATGAAATGTTGTAAATAGAGCTTTTTGGAGGTTTTCTTTGGGTAAATGACGCAATGAGCTTGAAAAAATGACGCAATGATGATATATTTTAAATTATGAATGAGAGACAAAAAAGAATTATAGATTTTGCGAAAGAAAATAAGTCTTTTGGTAATAAAGATTTAGTTTCTTTTTTTAATGATAAATATTCTCGAGAAACCATAACCAGAGACCTGTCTTTTTTGTATACTCAAAATCTATTGAGTAAAAGTGGAGCAGGAGCTTTTGTTTCTTATTCTTTATCTGAGGCATTTAAAATTTTAGAGGAGATTGATATTGATCAGTATTTTTCTAAGAATTATGAACAAAGGGATACAAAAGAAAGTTTTAATTTTGAAGTATTTAAAATATTAGAAGATGACATTTTTACCGAAGAAGAAAAAGAGAAGTTGGAAAATTTACACCAAGAATTTATTAAAAACTTTTCAAAATATGATAGTCAAACATTAATTAATAAAGAGTTTGAAAGAATTATGATTGAATTTTCTTGGAAATCTTCTGCTATTGAAGGAAATACATATTCACTACTGGCGACAGAAGCTTTGTTAAAAGAAAACGTAGCTAGCGAAGGTAAAACAAAAGAGGAAACACAGATGATTCTTAATCACAAAGATGCTTTTAATGAATCTATTCAGAATAGAAAAAGATTTTTAAAATTGGACTATGGAGATATAGAATACATTCATTCAGTATTAACAAAAAATCTAGGAATAACTAAAAATGTTAGAAATATTGGAGTTGGAATTACCGGAACAAAATATAAACCTCTGGCTAATAATTTTCAGATAAAAGAAGCTTTGGAAAAAATGACCGAGCTGATTAATAAGAAAGAAAGTTTTTTGGAAAAAACATTTTTAGCAGTTTTGCTTTTGTCTTATATTCAAGCTTTTGAAGATGGAAACAAAAGAACAGCGAGGACATTTTCCAATGCTATTCTCTTGGCGTACAATTCTATTCCGCTTTCTTATCGAATTGTTAATGTAGAGGAGTATAAAAAGGCGAGTTTATTGTTTTATGAACAAAATAATATCTCCTATTTTAAGAAAATATTCATCGAGCAATTTGAGGATGCAGTAAACAATTATTTTAATTAAGAGTGGTGGATAGTTGAGTATTCAAAAAAGAGTAGAGTAAATAATAATATATTTGAACAATTGTTTAAATATTTACAAAGAAATGAAAAAACAAAAAGAAAATATAGATTTTATGGAAGAAATAAAAAGGTTTTTTAATTCTATTTTGAATGGTAGTTTTGTTAATCTAAAAAAAGAAGAAGAAAGGTTTAGAAAGAAAATCTATAAAAATGGTAAAAGATTTAACAAAAAACAATTAGATTTAATTAAAGATTTTGTTGAAAAAAGCAAAACGGTTGAGACAAAAAATAAAATTAATTTTATTAGAAGTCTCAAGACGGTTGTTTATAAAATTCCAGCAGAAAAGGAGGATTTTATTCAAAAAAATACCCCGATGCAGAGCATCGGGGTATTTTTTTGAATAAAGCTTGTTGACTGAAATATTATACTGTATGTCAAAAAACAACGAAAAGCCCCGCTTTTCGTTGTTTTTTCACTCTGAATTACAAAACTATCTTCGCCACGAGAATTTTCTGAAGTTTTTAGATTTGTTTATTAAAATTCAAGCACTAGCAGTAGCTAATGTGCAGAATTTTTAGAAACAAAGATGAAAATTTCAGGAAATTCGTAGTAGAAGAGAGTTTTGTAATTCAGAGTTTTTCAAATCTTCAAGCCACCTAGTCGTCCTGAGGCCGAAGGCCGTGAGGATCCAGGTGTTGGTTTGTGTAAAACAACCTCCCTATTCGTTATTACGATCCGTCAGCTGATGGAGAAACAATCCAACCCTTGGTTTGCTTTAGCAAACCCTCATCTTTCGTCATTGCGAGGAATCAGAAAAAAATTTAAAAATCTTGTTACGTAGCATGCTACGTAACAAGATTTTTAAATTTTTTTCTGATGGCGCGGCAATCCAGACCTCGACTTGCGTAAGCAATAGCTCTGTTCTCGTCATTGCGAGCGTAGCGCGGCAATCCAGGCCCTAGTTTTCGAACTGATTTTTGAAAAAAATCAGCAACGACCAAACCAAAAAACATCAAAAAAATAAACGGCTCACGGAGTGAGCCTTTTAGATAGCTTAACAAAGCCGTTTCCTACTTACCACTAAATGTCCGATAGGACATTTAGTGGCACTCAAAAAACATCTCAACCAAGCCATTTTCAATGGTCCGTCAGCTGACGGACCATTGAATTTTTTATCCAAATTAATATGAAGCCCAAACCAAAGTATACCTAAACAACAAGATTAGTCAAAAATATTTTTAATATCATTCCAGGTGAGTTTTTGGAATAGGTCTTTTGACTCTCCGACAACATTATCAAATAAAGCTTTTTTCTTGTGTTGTAGTTCAACTATTTTTTCTTCAATTGTACCTTTGGTTATTAACCTATAAACATTAACCGAATTTTTTTGTCCAATTCGATGAGTTCTGTCGATAGCTTGGTTTTCAACACTTGGATTCCACCAAGGATCAAAAATGATAACATTATCGGCACTGGTGAGGTTCAACCCTGTTCCGCCGGCTTTTAGGCTAATTAAAAATACTTTATGTTTTTTATCTTTGTTGAATTTTCTTACTAATTCTTGTCTGTTTTTTGTTTTACCGGATAAGTATAAGTATTCAATATCATTATCTTTTAATTCTAAGGCCAAAATATCTAACATTTTTGTAAATTGGCTAAAAACGAGTACTTTTCTGTCACTACTTGTTATTTCTTCAACTAACTCCAAAAACAAATCGAGTTTGGCTGATTCATATTTTTTATAATTTTTATCTTTTAATAGTAGAACGGGGTGATTACAAAGTTGTCTTAATTTTGTCAGTGCGGCCAAAATATGAATTTGTGATTTGGCAAAACCTTTTTCTTTTATAGTTTCAAAAATTTCTTTTTTCACACTGCTTAAAATTTCTTGATATAAAATATTTTGATCTTTGCCGAGTTGACAGTGACTGACCTGTTCAATTTTTGGCGGTAGTTCTTTTAAAACATCCCCTTTTATCCTTCTCAGCATGAAACACTCTGTTTTTTTGTGAAGTAATTTTAATGCTTTTGCATCATTATTTTTCATAATAGGAGCTTGGAATTGTTTGACAAAATTTCTCTGAGAGCCCAAAAATCCTGGCATTAAAAAATCAAAGATTGACCAAATTTCGGATACATTATTTTCGAGCGGAGTTCCTGTTAAGGCCAAGCGGTAACCGGCATCAACTTCTTTAACAGCTTTGGTTGTTTTAGTTTTATGGTTTTTTATGAATTGAGCTTCGTCAAGAATTAAATAGTTAAGTTTCAAACCACTTTTTTTATAATCGCCTAAATCATTTCTTAAAGCGGAATAAGAGGTCACTAACAAATCATACCTTTTTGCTTTTTGGATTATTTTTTGTCTTTGATCGAGATTTCCTTCAATTATTTTTACTTTCAAATTCGGGGTAAACTTTTTTGCTTCATCTTGCCAATTATATAAAAGGGTTTTTGGACAAACTACCATGGATGGTTTTTCTTTGGTTTTTTCTCTCTGAATTAAAACCAGTGCTTGTAGTGTTTTTCCCAAACCCATATCGTCAGCTAAAATTCCGGCAAATCTATATTTTTTTAAAAAATAAAACCAATCAATACCATCCTTTTGGTAATTTCTTAGTGTTTTTTTAATTTTGCTTGGTAATTGTATATTTTCAATTGGCCGACCATCTTTGGCTTCGTTCATGAATTTTTCAAAACTGTCTGCTACCTTTGCTTGGTAGTATTTTGAATTAGTAAAGATATTTTCTAATTCTGGTGCGTTGTAAATTTTCCCTTCATACTTATCATTTTCTTTTTGATGGAAATTTTCCAACATAAAAATAAATCTCTCTAATTCATCGCGATTGGTTATTTTAAGAAGTCGTCCGTCTTCCATTCTGATCAACTTATCTTTACTTTTGATAAATTTTTTTAAATCTTTTAAGCTGACTTTGTCTTTATTGCAATAACAATCGACATCAAAATACAACCAATCATTGTTAGCATTCATATCGATATTAAGATTTGCTTTGAAATTAGTTTTTTCAAACTCGAATTTATCTCTCTCGAATGCTATTTTCCATCCGAGTTGCTTCATTCTTGGGTAATATTTTTCTATAAACTTATTGATCCCCTTTACTCCACTAACAGTTTTTTCTCCTTTTTTACCCACACCATAATAATTATTTGCTTCATAGATTGTTTTAAAAACTTCAATTTCTTGATTTTTATTTAACGGGGCGTAATTAATTTTTTTATTTTCTAAATCGACTTCGATTACATATTTATCTGTATCGTTCTTATATCTTCGCTTGAATCCATTGTTATATTTGGAATTTGAATAGTAAATTGTTTTACTCGTTCTGACAAAAGTAAATCCATAGTCAACTGTGGTGTATATTTTTAATTTTTTTTCTTGATAATCATAATTAATTAAAATACAAGGTTCTGCATTTTTAAATTTTGTTACTTTAAAATTGCCTTGAATTTTTGTTTTTAGATCAAGTTGTTTTTTTGATACTTCTAATATTCTGTTTATTTTTATAATCTCATTTTCGTCTAGTTTTTCTTGAACGGGATATTCTTTGTCGACTTTTTCCGGATAATAGATATTTTTAGGTCCGTAATCACTGCGCATTGACAATCTTTCAATAATAGGGGAGATATCTTTTGATAAAGTGTGTAATGATATTTGATTATTTTTTATCTCAATTAAGCAGTTTCCGCTCTTGATAAAATGAGTACCCCGATATTTTTTATGTAGTTTTAAAACTAGTGTATCACAGTAGTCATCTTGGGAATAATCATATGATTCGACAATATCCAGTTTAACTTTTATCTTTTCAGGTTTTTGTTTTATTTTAATTTCCTTGCCTTGATAATTTTCATGGTGTATTTTTATTTTTAATTTATGAGCTAGTTTAAAAATTTTTTCAAGATTTTGTTGGTTACTAAACGAATCGTGGTTAGATAACAAGGTAAGAAATTCATTTTCTTGTTGCGAAAGAGAATTAAGAAATTCGTTTTTCAGTTTTTCTGGGTCTTCCGGATAGGCATAATAATAAGGGCTATTGTAAGGATACAGATTAAGTGAAATATTTCTGATATTTTCTTTTATTTCTAGGTAATAATCTTTTGGGTTGAATTTTTGTTTGGTGTGTTTTTCAACTTCTTCCTGTTGTTTTGGTGTATTTTTACTTTTACTTTTTATAAAGTTAGTTAATGATTCGGCAAAAACATTGGGTTCCAAAATGTAATCCTTAATAGATTTATAGAATTCTGTGTATAAATCTGTAAAATACAAAGCTAAGGCTACAGAGTGTTTACAATCAAAACTATATGGACAGTTGCAGTCAAAAGACCTGAATTTATTGGTGTTTACATCAAAAATCAAATCTCCTTTATATAGGCGAGTTCCGTCGACCGTTCCTTCAATAACAATTTTTCCTTCGAAAAAACCCTTTACTTCTATTGATTGTACAAATCCTTGGTTGTAATAATTGACACCCCTGTTGTAGATAATATGTCCAGCAATATTTTTTATTTGTCTTTTTAGATTTTCTTTTTCGATCATTAGTAGATAAAAATTAACATAAAAACTAAGGATATACAAAATTAATTTTAAAACTGCGGGTACCCGGCACCCGCAAATGTTTTGCTTTTACCGCAAAAATGATGATCGTTATTTTTGCGACACCCAAAAAACTGCCTAACCAAGCCATTTTAAATAACTCAACCTGTTGAGTTATTTATCTTTTACCAAAAAGTTGGTGACCCGGCAACCAACCATGGCTTTATTAAGCCTTATTCAACAGCTCACCTCTGAGCCGTTGAATTTTCACCTTCCAATTTTGATTTTTCCCCAAAAAAGAGTAGAATATGAAGCAATGAGATTAGAAAAACACAATATTAAAATAGAAGGTAGTGATATTAGAGTAGAAGTTGCCTTTTTAGATAAAAAAGATGCAAAAGAATTTAAGCGATTATTTGATTTATGGAAAAAACTTAACGATGGACTTGTTAAGTATGGACGAAAAGTAAACATTCCAGAGGTTATCTCTGAAGGTATGTTTTGTGTATTTTCCAAATCTGTTCGTTATCAGAAAAAGATTAAAGGAGAAGGGAAAGTGTCTTTTGATACTATAAATTTAAAAAAGAATAGGACAGAACAAGTAAAAGCTTGTAGTGTAGAGTCCGATTTAACTTCTTTTGGTCCGAAATCTGAATGGGATGATTTATATTTTATGGATTTTTATCGAGATGGAAAACTGGACGGTTCTTTTGATGTTTACTTGATTCCAGATGAGTTGGTTTATTCAAATCTTGTGAATAAAAATCAAACTATGAAAGAACAACAGGCTGAGAAACGAAGACCTCGTATGAGCATTAAAGATATCATTGTTGAAAACAAAATCAAACCATTAGCAAAAAATGTAAAAGTTTGGCAATAACTTATGTTGTTGCTTTCAAAATATTTTTAGCTATCGCTTCTACAACAGGAACAGATACAGAATTTCCAAATTGTTTATATAATACAGAATCAGTAATATCAGGTAACTTATAACTAGAAGGAAAGCCTTGAATATTGGCACATTCTCTTGGGGTAAGTTTTCTTATTCCTTTTTTGTCTTTTATAATCGGGACATTATGACCTCCTGTTCCCATATTTGCTGTTAGAGTAGGGCAAACCCCGCTTTTGTTTTCTCTAACATATTTTCTTCTCCATTGATAAACTTTACCCTCTTCTTTTATATCATTTTTAATTTTCTCAAAAAGAGGCTTATTGTTGTAATAATATTTTTCGTGAACATTTGTTTCTAATACATCCACTATCTTTGTTTTTAATTGTTTAGGTTTTGGAAATTTAAATTTATTTAAATGTTTTTTTTCTTTAAAGCCTACAATATAGATTCTTTCTCTGTTTTGTGGAACATTTCCGTATTCCATACTATTTAAAACTTCAACCTTGATATAATATCCAAGATCTTTCAATGTGTTTTCTATGACTTCAAAAGTTTTACCTTTGTCATGACTTTTTAAATTTTTAACATTTTCAAGTAAAAAACCTGTTGGTTTTCTAGCTTCCAGTATTCTTGCAATGTCAAAAAATAAATTACCGCGATCTTTTTTGTCGTTAAAACCTTCTCTGTATCCAGCAATTGAAAAAGCCTGACAAGGAAAACCTGCTAACAAAAAGTCAAATTCTGGTAAATCTTCTATTCCTATTTTTCTAATATCTTCAACAATTAGTTTTGATGTATCAAAATTTAAGTCATATGTTGTTTTGCATTGCTTCTCAAAATCGTTTGCAAAAACAGTGTCAAAGCCAGCTTTCTCAAAACCTAATCTTATTCCTCCAATTCCAGCAAAAAGATCAATAGTTCTTAACCCCTCTTTTGTTTCATTGTCTATATTTCTAATTATTTGAATAACAACACCTCTTACCTCAACATCAGTTCTAAACAACGGTTTCATTAACCGGTTTGCTGGTTGTAATCGAAACCGATCTTTCTCCTTGTATATTTTTTTAAGAGTTGCTTGTTCGTCATCAATAATAGCAACAACAGTTTGTCCGTTTTCTGCAACCGATTGTTTCTTTATTACAACAATATCACCATTAAAAATACCTTCTTCAATCATACTGTCGCCAACTACATTTAGGGCATAATATTGCTTTGGGTCATCAATAAGATTATTATTTATCGGAATTGTCTTTTCAAAATTCTCAATAACTTCGATTGGTTGTCCTGCTGTAATCGTTCCTAAAATAGGAATGTTAAAAAACATTTTTTCTTTTCTCGTTTCAATGCTCCGGTGTTTGTTTTTTTCTTTTTGTAAATATCCTTTCTTCTTTATTGCTTCGATATGTTGATGAATATTTGAAACAGATTTAAGACGAAAATGTTTTCGTATTTCTTCAAGGGAAGGAGAAATCCCCGTTTTAGTTGTTTTTATCTTGACAAAATCTAATATCTGTTTTTGTCTTTTTGTTAACATAAAAAAATACTTATATTTAATATTATATTAAATATAAGTATAACATACGATTACCGAAATTTTGGCGAAAATTGTGGATAACTTTCTTGACCTTGATAGGAGGTTTGCTATTCTAAAACAGAAAAACACCTTGGGGGTGTTTTTCTGAAAAAACTTTATTAAATTTGTTTTAAGAATTTCGTTGACTCTAAAAACAAACTTGTAACTGAGAGTATGCCAGAAGCAGTACTTTGTTGCAAGATAATTGTGTGAATAAGTTATTATGAGGTATTATGTAAATACGAATGCCCAAGCTAACGGAGATCATGAAGTCCATAAATCTGATTGTTCATGGCTTCCTCATGTTGATAATAGAATTTACTTAGGTAATTTTGATAGCTGTTTTGGAGCAGTTAGGAAAGCAAAAGGATATTATCGTCAGTCAAATGGTTGTTACTACTGTTCTGGTAATTGTCATACTGGATAGGAAAAAGCTAAAAACCCACAAAACTGTCGTGGGTTTTTGTTTTGACAAAATAAATATTTATATGTAATATTCGTTATCCCCTTTTTATTCCCATTTTTGTACTTTATTTTCTGCTGACTTCAGTTTTCTTTTGGTGTATGATGAAAATAAAGACTTAATATCAAAAACTGGGGTTTGAAACCCCAGTTTTTTGTTGCAATATA
>CAZSPC010000015.1:0-11817 GCA_964608745.1 uncultured Candidatus Saccharibacteria bacterium
TATATTGCAACAAAAAACTGGGGTTTCAAACCCCAGTTTTTGATATTAAGTCTTTTTTTACCCAAAAAATTATTTTTTCCCATTTTTCGTCGGACTCTTTCCATCTCTCCGGCCACTCTTTACTGAGTTGGTGTTCCATTTTAGTCTCCTTTTCTTGATTTGATTTATATTCTACTTTCCTGCCATTTATTTAACACTAAAATTGCATTTTTGTAAAGTTTTTTTTAATGGCTCACGTATGAGCCGTTGATTTTGGCTTTATTGAACCATTTGTAGGGATTGAGAACTAATTTTTACGGAAGATAGGGGTTTCGTCATTGCTCCAAATTTATCTTTTATTTTTAAAGGAAAAATTTGAAGTCACGCAAACCGGGAACTGGATTGCCACGACCTTCGGTCTCGCAATGACGAAAAATTGAAAATTTTTCGTTAATGAATTTTGGCTCCGCCAAAATTCATTCTACCAGCCATAAGCTATCAGCTATCAGCTACAGATCACAAACCCCTGAATAATATTCCACCAACCCACAAATTTTTTCACCAATCTCACAATTCTCTCTATTTACAGTCCCGCCCCTAATAGCACAAAAGCGTTCTTCTTCGGTAATATACCCAACCACCCTTCTACCACCAATTGGACAATCTCCCCGAAACATAGCCCACTCTTCACATTGTCGATTGTCATCAAAATAACAAACTCCGTACTCTCCCCTTTCATCTCTTTGTATTTTTAACTCTCCGCCTTTTTCAATACAATTTACAGATGCCGGATTGGGTAAACCGATTCTTTGTTCTTCTACGGGCACCTGTTCTTTATTACTAAATCCAACAAAAATTAGATAGGCAACAAAGATGAGGACTATTATTTTTAAGAATAATTTAATCATATTTAAATATTAAAGTTTTTTGGTGGGTAATCACCACTGTCTTCTTTTGTTTCTTGCTGTGTATTTTCAGGGTCTATTACTGTTTCCTTTTCATAATTTGGAACATCAACATTTTCTATTTCTTCAATTATCTCTTCTTTTTTTCCAAACATATTTGAAAGAAAATTTCCTTCTTCCTTTTTGGGTTCTTCGGGTTTTTCAATTTGTTCTGTTTTTTCTACTTGCTGAACAGATTCTGTAACAATCTTCTCATCTTTCATTTGATCAAAATTATCGCCCTGAATCACTTCATTCTCATCCCCAACAACCGAATCTTGAGAATTTTGCGGAGCAAAATTCTCAACCTCACTAGCCACCAGCTTTTGGCTATCAGCTATTGGCTTTTTAATATCATCTTCTGTATCAGCCACAATCCCCTGTGACTTAATATAATTTTCCAACATTTCTGTTGGGTCTTTCTTTTCCCCCGTATTCACTAAATCCAAAATTTTTCTCAAATCATCATTAGAGAAATAATCAATTTTTAGCTGACCTCCTGTTTCTTTCTTTTCGATATGAACACGAGTACCCAGAGATTCTGATAGTTGTTCTTCTAATTCTGCAATTTCTGGGTCGTGAATGACTTCTTTCTTTCTTACCTTATCAACCGCTACTTTTCGAGCAATCTTTTCTGCTTCCCGAACAGTAATTTTTTTATAAATAATTTCTTTATAAAGCGTTTGTTGTTCCTCTGGTCGATCTTTTAACATCAACAAAGGTCGTGCGTGCCCCTCTGTTACTTGCCCACCAGAAATCGCACTTTTTATTTCTTCCGGTAAAGAAAGGAGTCTAAGACTGTTTGAAACATATTCACGGCTCTTCCCTACTTTTTTGGCAATTTCATTGTGCTTAAACTTAAATTCATCTACTAATTGTTGAAAAGCCATCGCCCGATCAATTGGATTCAAGTCCTCTCGTTGAATATTTTCAATGATCGCCAATTCTAATTTCATACCATCCTCTTCTTCCTCTGTTCTAATAATCGCAGGAATTTGTGTCAAGCCAGCAATTTTTGAAGCCCTCAGCCTTCTTTCACCCGCAATTAATTCATACTCGCTCATTAAACCACCATCTCCTTTTTGGACTTCTTTTCGAGTAACTACTAAAGGCTGAAGAACGCCATATTGACGAATAGACTCAGCCAAATAGTTTAGCTTTTCATCACTAAAAGACTTCCTTGGTTGATAAGGATTTGGTTTAATTTTATCTACTTCTATCCAGAAGATTGAATCGTTTTGAAATTTGGACATATTTTAGATTTATGATTTAAGATTTATGATTTAAGAATCTTGTTTGGAAAATTTTGGCTTTGCCAAAATTTTCTTTTATAATTCCTAAATCTTAAATCTTAAATCTATTTTATATTATTATAAAATACATTCTAACATATTTCTAACATATTTAATTTTTCATAATCCATAATTTTAGAACAAAAAAGTGGATATTTTGTGGATTTACCCCAACACCTTTCATATTATTATTACAAAACATAAAAATAGTTTAGTGGTATATTGTATGAAAGACTATAATATGAAAGGTGTGGGGGGAAAACAAAAAAAACAATTAACTCAACGCGTTGAGTTAATTGTTTTTTTATCTGTGCCGAGGGGGAGAATCGAACTCCCACTCCCGAAGGAACACGATTTTGAGTCGTGCGCGTCTACCAATTCCGCCACCTCGGCATATATTTTATTATAACTCCCAAAGGAACATACAAAATGACCACTGCGAGTCGTGTGCCGTAGGTTTCTACCAATTCCGCCACCTCGGCATATATTTTATATTATGTATTTCAAATAACATCTTAACAAAATAGAATCAAAAATCAATCAGATTATAGAAGTAATATATTCCAACAACATTTTCACCGAAGGAGATCTATCATTTAAATAACCTCTACATTTTATAATTTCCTCAAAAACAAAAAATTGTTCCTTGGTTGCTTTTTTTATGTCAATTTTTTCTCTCAACTGTTTTTCTAATTCATTTAAAAATTCAATTGCCCCTGATTTATCAGCTTTTATCTTTTTCTTTGTACCTTGCCCGTTCATCTTTGATGATTTAGGGTCACCAAAGAAAACTTTTATCATTTCCATTCTTTCACCAATATTTGCTTTTAAATATTCTTGTACAAATTTCTCTTGTAAGCTACTGGACACCTCACTTTTAATTATCATTAAACGAGATCTGAGAGTTGGTAAGAGAACTTCCCCAGAATTCATTAAAATAAAAAAATGTGTATCAACAGTTGGTTCTTCAAACATTTTTAAAAGAGAATTCTGAGCTTCCCGAGTTATAAAATTAGTTTTAATTATAAAAATTTGTTTACCCGATCCGAAGGATTTAGGGTCTTTCTCACTCAAAGTTTTCTTAGACTGCAATTCATTTATCATCCTCCCATCATCAATTCCAAAAGTATCAAACTCACCCCGATAAAAATCGGGGTTATTTTTTAGAGAAAAATTTAATTCATTTTCAAGATATTCTAATACACCACCCAAAGAGTCCTCAAAAGATCCTTCAATCAAATAGGCGTGATGTAAATTTTCTTTATTTCCAAACATTACTTTTTACTTATTACAGATTTATTATAAGCATCCATATGAGCCAAAGCCACGCCCGTTCCTTTTGCAACACAATATAAAGCTTCATCAGCTAACCGTGCTTTTACACCTGTTTTTCTTTTTACAAGTTTTGGTAAATTTCTTAATTGAGAAGATCCACCAGTCATAATAATTCCCTGATCAATAATATCGGCTGATAGTTCTGGTGGTGTATCATGCAGGACATCTTTTATGGCTTTCATCATTTCATTTAGTTCTCGCTTCAAAGCTTTCACAACCTCATTAGTAGTCATTTCAATTGTTCGAGGTAAACCAGAAACATAATCCCGACCTTTCACTTTCATTTTCATATTTTCTTTTTCAGATACATCAACAGCTGAACCTATTTTTATTTTTATATTCTCAGCAGTCTTTTCTCCAATTGCCAAGTTAAAATTCTTTTTCACATAATCAACAATTGCTTGATCCATTTTATCTCCAGCACATTTTACGGAAGTAGATGCCACAATTCCACCAAGAGAAATAACCGCAACATCAGTCGTCCCTCCACCAATATCAACAATCATATGACCCCCAGCTTCCTCAATCAAAATATCAGCTCCAATCGCCGCAAGAATAGGTTCTTTTACAACATAAGCTCTTTTTGCCCCCGCTTTCATCGCTGCTTCAATAACCGCCCTTCTTTGTGCAGAAGTAACACCAGCTGGTACAGAAATTAAAATCTCCGGTTTTAAAAGTCCCCATTTACCCAAAGCTTTGCTAATATAATATTTAAGCATCGCTTCAGTCACCCGATAATCTGCAATCACCCCATCTTTCATAGGACGGTAAGCAATAATATTATCAGGGGTTCGCCCCACCATTCTTTTTGCTTCGATACCAACAGCCAAAATCTGATTATCCATTTCTGATACAGCCACAACAGACGGTTCATTTAGAACCACCCCTTTCCCGGGAACATACACCAAAATATTTGCTGTTCCAAGATCTATTCCAAGTTTTTTTGTTAAAAATGACATAAAATTTTTTTCGAAAATTTTATAATTTTAAATCTTAATTTGTAAATTTTAATTCAATGACTAAATTTTAAATGTTCTAAATTTTTAATTATTTATTCATTTGGTAATTTAAAATTGAATTAAAATTTATAATTTATAATTTAAAATTATTTCAACCTCGATACATCCACAAATCTATCTTATCAATTTCCAGCCCTCACAATCTTTACTCCGAGTCTCTTTAATCTATTCTCAATATCATAATACCCCCTATCAATAAAATCAATATTTTCAATAACTGATTCTCCTTTTGCAATAATCCCGGCAATTATGAAAGCAAAACCGGCACGCAAATCAGGACTAGGTAAAACCTTTCCGTGCAATTTAGTTGACCCGTCAACCGTTGCCCTATTGGAATCCCAAACCTTTACCCCAGCACCCATCCTTTTTAAATCATCTAAATAACCAAGTCTGTTTTCGAAAACTGTTTCAAAAATACTACTCTGCCCTTTGCATTGTGACATAAAAACCGACATTTGTGGCTGAAGATCTGTCGGGAATCCAGGATATTCGTGCGTCTTCACATCTACCGCCTTAAACTTGGAGACCCGGTCTCCAAGTTTTTTGTTTATTCGCACGTAATCTTTTCCAATCCCAAAGTCTACTCCAGCTTCTTTCAGAGTAAAAAGTAGCGAATCAAGATGTTCAGGATTACAATTTTTCACACAAACATCATCCCCTGCCAACGCTCCGAGAATCACGATACTACCGGCTTCAATTCTATCAGGAATTGCTTTGTATTTATTTTTATCAGATTTCAAAAGCTTTCCAGCCCGTCCTTCGATTTCAATGGTCGAGCTTCCAGCTCCTTTTATTTTTGCCCCACAAGAATTAAGAAAGTCAGCTAGAGATTCTATTTCCGGTTCAGTAGCACAGTTTTTTAAAATAGTTTTTCCATCTGCTAAAATCGCCATCATCATTAAAGTTTCGGTTGCTGTAACAGACGGAACTTTTAGAAAAATTTCTGCTCCCTTTAATTTCCTCGCACTGATGACAAAAGATTCATTTCTGTAATCAATTTTTGCTCCCATTTTTTCATAAGCAGACAAAAATATATCAACCGGTCTTTTACCAATCACACAGCCACCCGGAAATGGTAGGGTTACTTTTCCTTTTCTTGCTAAAACAGGACCTGACAAAATAATAGTGCCTCGAATTTTTTTTCCAATCTCTTCATCAATAATTGATGATTTTACTTTGCTAGAATTTATTTTTATAGATTTACCATTAATCTCAGTAGGCATCCCCATTTTTCCTAAAATTTCACTAATCGATTTTACATCATTCATCGGTGGAGCATTTTCAATTACTAATTCATCCTTAAATAAAAAACTCATTGCCATTGCCGGTAAAATTACATTTTTAGCTCCCATCACAAAATATTCCCCTTTCAGAGTTTTCTTTCCGTTTAATCCCTGGATAATAAATTTACTACTCATTACTACATATTACAGGAATGATAGAAAAACTCCAAATTTTGCAATTTATTTAGTAAAGATGTAATATAGACTTAAATATGACAAAGAAAAAAACACACAAACACCCTATTTACTTCTACGGCTTAATGCTAGCTGTTATTTTAGGAACGATTTCATATATCTTCTATACAGAAAACAACAAAGGTATCCTTAAAGTAAACACTACGGGAGAAAATATTAGTATTTTTATCGACGGACAAGATAAAGGAATTTCAAATATAACCGAAGTTGGGAAACAAATAAAATTAAAGAAAGGAGTACATTCAATTCTTATATCAAAACCAGGCTTTTGGCCGTGGCTAACTGCTGTTGAGGTTCTTGGGAAGCAAACACTAGAAATCAATCCATTTTTTATACCAGAAAATGCCAATGGTTATATAATTCCAGAAGAGGATCCTGAATATCAAGACATAATCAATTCTTTCTATACTAAAACTTTGATTGATTGGGAAATGAATGAAAACACACCAGAGATTATCACGAATTTTGAATCAGAAATCCGAGCATCTGATTTCTATAAAGACCGACAAGATGTTGTCATTGTTGCGGTAGAAAATGGCGTTTATGCGCTAGAAATAAATTCTTCAAGCACACCAAACTTCCAACCAATCTTCACCGGAGTAGAACCAACTTTCGTTAAAAAAGATAGTAACTCTATTTATGTGAAGGATGGAAAGATGTTGATGGAAGTAGTGTATTAGTGCGAAGTAGTAAGGTGTAAGTAATAAGAAAAGAAAAAACGAATTTGTCAAAAGCAAATTCGTTTTTTTGATTAAAATTTGATTAAAAGAAAACTGGAATGTTTATATACTTTCATATGATTTTTTCTTTTTATCTTATTTTTTCAAACTCCTAATTTCTTTGTAAATCTCTTTTTCCCTTTTACTAAGTTCGGTTTTCAGGTCTACAATCTTATCCAAAACTAACGATAAATCCTCCGGAATAGAACCTTTGGACGCAAAAATATCCAAAGAAACTCTAAAATCAAAAAAATAATAAAGATAACTTTCTGCTGGATACTCATACAAATCTATTAACCGTATTAATTTTTCCTGCAAAGAAGACGGTACTGAGAACTCATTACAATTAAAAACACCGAGAGCCTCATTCCATTCTGACCTACTACAATTTGGCTTATTTAGTACATCTATTAAACCCTGTGTTGCTCTGCCAATTTGAAACGATAAATCAGACCCGTTTTGAATATCTGGTAGATTAGCAACATACCTCAAAACACTTTCTAAACAACCACCAACATAAATTTTATACATTGTATTAATTTTATCCAACTCACTTTCTATTGCTTTTTTATAACAATATTGTCTTCGAATTAGGATACCTGTTGATACGATCAACATAGTTAGAAGAACAGCAATACAAAACGAGTAAACATTTCCGTTTGACAAATTACCAAATATCCAATAAATAACAAGTTTTGAATAAACAAAAGAACACAGAAAAACAAAAGAAACTCCAATAATTTTCGACATTATGATCTCCTTTTTTCATATTTATTTAAAACACTAAATTTCTAACAAAAACGTTATCACAAGAACCTATAAAATACAACAAAAAAATATAAAACTTAATTTATAATTTTCAATTTATAATTTATAATTAAAACTATGTATATAGTTTTTTCGATTCCCATAACAAGAAATAAATTTCAAAAACCAACTTTTTTTTATACTGCCGAAAAATTTGATGTTGGTTCGATTGTTTTTGTACCCTATCCAAAAAACCTAAAGCCGGCACTTGTTACTGAAATAGATACCCTAGAAAACAGGAAATCATTCATTCGCCGAAACAAAATAAAGATAGAAAAAATGACAAACGAAACTCAAATCAAATTGTTTTCAAAAAAAAATATTGATTTTATTTTTAAGGCAGAAGAAAAAACAAATTTTTCTATCCAAGAAATTTGGCAAAAAATCATACCCACAAAAATAACCAAACAATTAAATAAATTAAATCCGGTTGTAGACGTCCAACGTCTACAAACAATTGAAAAATTTGCCCAAACGCTCAGCCGAGAATACATAACCAAAAAACTCCAACCCAAGCAACAGAAAAAAATTGTAGACGTCGGACGTCTACAAAGTATTAGCTCTGTAATCTCTTCTAAAACAGCTCCGAAAAAATCATCTCTTCATTCAGAAAAGCATTACCTTGTTGATGAAATTAGAAATTACTTTGGCGAAACAGCATCAAAAGGAAAGGGTTCTTTTGGTTTTTATCTTGGATTTTTTAACCGAGTACCGAAAAAGGTTATTTATCAATATTGGGCCGAAGTAAAAGAAAGTCGAAAATCAATTAAAGACCAGCAAAAACTATTTTGGTGGAAAATTGGACAATACACGAAAGATAGATCAAAAATTAAAGATCAAAAATCAAAATAATTTTTCTCTCCTGTCATGGCGAACCCCCTCGTCATTGCGAGACGCGAAGCGTCGTGGCAATCTAGTCTCGGGTTTGCGAGGCCTCTCGTCATTGCGAGGCGAAGCCGTGGCAATCCACTTCGGTTTGTAGAACCGGAGCAACGACCTCTAGCTTGTGTAAGCAAGCAAAAAACAACAAAATTTCAATGGCTCATCGATGAGCCATTGATTTTTTTACCAAAAATGTTGAATTCCCGGCACCCTCAAATAGCTTTGTTGAGCGTTTTTCAATGGCTCACGCGTGAGCCATTGAAATTTTCGACTAATTTCGTTTGACTTTTATTTCAAAATAAAGTATTCTTATCCCCAATCAAATCAAGTTTTGCATGGAGAAATCAAGTCGAGTTTTGTTCTGCATAGTACTTAGAGTTTGAGTATTAATAATTTATAGTAAATAAAAACTATATGGCACAAGGAACAATCGCTCGTCTTACTGACAGAGGGTTCGGATTCATTGCACAAGAAGGCGAAGAAAAAGATCTTTTCTTTCATGCAAACGAACTACAAGATGTAGACTTTAATAGCCTACGAGAAGGTGATGCTGTAACTTTTGAAATTGCTGATGGTCAAAAAGGACCTAATGCAGTTCAAGTAAGCAAAGCTTAAAATTATTCCAAAATTGGCGACCTTCGTGTTTATTTTAAAGAAATTTCCGTTCACCGTATGTTCAGATACGGCTCCAAAAATTTCTTTAAAATAAACACGAATCTCATCCAATTTTGAAATAATTTTCATTTTAAAAAACAACTTAGTAACTCGGTTACTAAGTTGTTTTTTTAAATTTTTTGAGCATCCTCTACTTTATAATCCCCAACCGATATTCTTCTCAAATTTCGTAAAGTCGCCACCGTTCCCAACTTCTCACCCAAAACTTCGGCAAGACTTCTGATATATGTCCCGCTCCCCACTTCAAACCCCACCTCAATCACTTGGATCCCGGGGATCCAAGTGATTAAATCAGCACGAACTACTGTCATCACCCTTTTTGGTTTGGTAACTTCTTTTCCTTCTCGAGCATATTTATACAGAGGCTTCCCTTTTCTCTTCATAGCAGAATATAAAGACACTTCATAAATATTATCTCCAAGCAGTTCATTCAAAGCCGACACAATTTCTTTTTCACTCAATTTCGGCACCTCTTTTTCTTCTATAATTTTACCGTCCATATCCCCCGTGTCTGTTTTCGTACCCAACAAAATCTCTGCAATATAAACCTTCGGCAACCCAATCAAATCTCTCAGTTTTTTTGTTCCATCACCAACCCCCACCAACAAAAGCCCACTCGCCCGTGGATCCAATGTCCCTGCATGTCCGAGTTTTACTTGCCCGACTATAGGTTTAGGGTCTTTCCCCAGCTTCTTCTTTAATTTTCGTAAAACATCGAAGGAAGTAATCCCCGAGGGTTTATCTATTAGTAATAAATTTATGCCAACTTTATTCATCAAAAGGTGATTTTATATTCTTTAGCTTTGGGTTTGTAACTTGTGTATACACTTGTGTCGTACGGATATTGCTGTGTCCAAGAAGCTCCTGTACATAGCGCACGTCGGTTCCGTTTTCCAAAAGGTGTGTAGCGAAAGAATGTCGTAAAGAATGAAAAGTGACATCCTTTTTAATTCCAGTTTTTTGCAGAACCTTCTTGAAAACAACTTGAAAAGAACGAGTTGTTAATTTGCCTCCTCTATTAGAATCAAAAACAAAATCGCTTGCTTTCTTTCCGATCATTAAATTTTGTAGATCGTTTTTTAGTTTTTCGGGGAAAATAGTAATTCGATCTTTTTTACCTTTAGCTGATTTTAAATGAATTGTTAATTCTTCCAAGTTTATATCTTTTATTTGTAAATTTTGCACTTCGGAAATTCTTAGCCCCCCAGCATAGGATAAGGTTATTGCTAATTTATATTTTTGATTCGAAATATTTTTTAAAATTTTTTCAATTTCTTTTCTACTTAATACAACTGGTAACTTTTTACTTCGCTTAGCAAACTTTAAATCGATTTTTTCTTTATCTTTTAATACATCTCTATATAAAAACTTTACTGAATTTAAAGCCAAATTTATAGTTTGCGGAGATTTCTCTTTTTCAACTTTTTTTAACAAAAATTTTTCAATAGCTTCTTTTTTATTTTTTAAATCATGCTTTTTAGAAAAATCTAAATACTGTTCAATGTATAATAAATAAGATTTCCTAGTTTTAGGGGAATAATTTCTTAATTTTAATAAATTCTCAGTTTGTAATAATATATTTTTCATATATAATAACTTATATAGATGTAGTAAATAGATATAAATGAATATTAACATTTATTCGCATTTATTACAAATTACTGTTTTTATACGAAATAAACTTCGCATAAAAACTAGTTATATGAAATTCACTTTGCCCTGCCTAACGGCGAAACCATTATAAAGATTTAATTTCTAATTATTATTAACATGCCTAAAGAACAATTATATAAAAAATATGCCAAGTTCTATGACAAGGTATATTCAAAGAAAAAATATGATTCTGAAGTTGAGTTCATCAATTCAGTTGTAAAAAATTTCAAAGTCAACGGAAAAAATTTGCTTGATATGGCTTGCGGGACTGGAACACATGCTAAAAAATTTGTTGATAATGGATTCCAAGTTACTGGAGTTGATGTAAATTCTGAAATGTTAAAACTTGCAAAGAAAAAATCGAAAAAAGCAAGTTTCGTTGAAGGCTCAATGCAATCTTTCAAATCAAAGAAAAAATTTGATATTGTTACTTGTTTGTTTACAGCAATAAATTACAACAAAAACATTTCAGAATTAAAAACCACAATCAAGAATTTTTCTAATCTTCTGAATAAAGGAGGAATTGTTATCTTTGATTTAGGTTTAATCAAAGGCAAAGAAGATAAAAAGAAAGGTGCTTTTATTGATACTTATTCAGAAGATAATTTGCAGATTGCAAGAATTAGTCAAAGGAATCCATCAAGAGAGAATCCTGATATTTATAACGCAAATTTTTTAATGTTTGTTAAAGATAAAGGAAAAGTTGATTTTGAAATTGATGAACACGAACTTGGCATATTTTCAGTTGAAGAAATTAAATCAATAATGAAGAAAAATGGTTTCACCGTTAAAGTTTATGACGATTTCTCTTTGAAAAATTATACTAAGAAATCTAAAAGACCTATATTTGTTGGGCAGAAGTAACGGCAGGGCAAAGTGAACTTGCTCACTATCGTTCGCACCACGCTGCGCTCTCATTCCGCTTCGCTACATTCGGGTCATATAACAAGGGATAAAAGGAAAATTGCTCGGCTCGCAATTTTCCCAAATTTTCTCCGCTACGCTACGAAAACTTCTTTTATCCCTAACGTTAT
>CAZSPC010000015.1:11917-20129 GCA_964608745.1 uncultured Candidatus Saccharibacteria bacterium
AACGTTATACGCAATCAATTTTTACATTTTGATTTTTGCTCCAGAGACTTTTTCTTTTTTTAGGAATAAGGAAAGAAAGTTTGATTTTCATTTTTTAAAGAGGGGGGAATAAGGTATTTTCTTCCGCTATGCTACAGAAAATGAATTTTAAAATGGAAAAAACACAAGAATTTAGTATATTATAGGTGCAGAATTCACCTAATAAATTTTCAAAATTATGACTGAATTATCATCACAAAAAGACTATAAAAATCTTATCCAAGATATTGGAGTGATTTTGGATAAAGGCAGAAAACAAGCCTACAAAACAGTAAATAATATTTTGGTAAAAACGTATTGGGAAATCGGAAAAAGAATTGTGGAATTCGAACAACATGGGAAAATTACTGCTGAATATGGAAGTAAACTTCTCATTAATCTTTCCAAAGAACTTTCTCCATTAGGAAAAGGCTTTAGTAGAAGTAATCTCACCTACATGAGACTTCTTTACATCAAATATCCAAAAAGTGAGACACTGTCTCACCAATTGAGTTGGAGTCATTATTTTGAACTTTTGAAAGTAGATGATGACTTAGCTCGTAGTTTTTATGAAAAGCAATGTATCAAGGAAAATTGGTCAATTCGTGAACTCAAAAGACAAAAGAACTCCATGCTGTTTGAAAGAATTGCTTTGAGCAAAGATAAAAAAGGAGTTTTAGAAATTTCGGGAAAAGGACAAATTATTGAAACTGCAAAAGATATTATCAAGGAACCGTATGTCCTTGAGTTTTTGGGAATCCCCGAAGATCACAAATATTCCGAAAAAGAGTTGGAACAAAAAATAATCGATAATCTTCAAATGTTTTTGCTTGAACTTGGAAAAGGATTTACCTTTGTAAAAAGGCAATTTCGCATGACTCTCAATAATCGTCATTATTATGCGGATTTGGTTTTTTATCATCGTATTTTAAAGTGCTTTGTGATTATTGATCTCAAAATTGGAGAAGTAGATCATGGAGATGTGGGACAAATGAATATGTATCTCAATTACTTCAAAACCGAAGAAAATGCCGATGATGACAATGAACCGATTGGAATTATTTTATCAGCGGAAAAAGAGCATATTTCTGTTCAATATGCTCTTGGGGGAATTTCTAACAAACTTTTCGTTTCTAAATATCAATTGTATTTGCCGAAGAAAGAGGAATTAGAAGCAGAAGTGGAAAAGTTGATGGAATAATTTTTTAATTTTTAATAACACTAAATATGAATTTTACAGATAGAATTAAGCCAACAGACAAGGGTATCACTACCTACCTTGATGAACTAAAAAGCCAAGATTATCAAATTCCTACTTTTCAAAGAGATGTTGTGTGGGAAGAGGAAAATGTAAAAAAATTATGGGACAGTATCTATAAATTTTATCCACTGGGAAGTATCCTTGTTTGGAAAACTGACTTAAAACTTCAAAATCATAGAAAAATTGGAGGACATAAAATTGCAGATGAAAGTTTTGAAAAAACTGAATTTCAATACCTGCTTGATGGGCAACAAAGAACAACTTCGTTGCTTACCTCTTTATATGGAGGAAAAATAGAAGGGAAAGGAGATTTTAATCCCACTTTGTATTTTGATATTTCTATTCAAAGTGAAGATGATACGGATGATGAAACCTACAAAAAAAGATTTTTATATTGGAGTGAAATTGATGACAAAGACAGAACTTTCAAAAGAAATACTGGAAGAAAAAAGAAATTTGATGAAGGACTTATTTTTAGCCTTACTGATATAAAAGAAAAGTTTGATGAGATACAAGAAAAAGTAGTAAATCATCCAGAGGTTAATCAAGAATACAATCATCCTTACTGGAAAGAACTCAGAAGAATCAAACAAGTTTTGGACAATTACCGTTTGTCATTCATTGAACTAAAGGGAATTAAAGTATCAGAAGTTTGCCAAATTTTTGAAAGAATAAATCAAGCAGGAAAGCCACTTGATATTTTTGATATTGTGGTGGCAAAAACTTTTAGACCAAAAACTCAAACTGAAATAGGGTTTTATTTGAGAGACTTGATTGATGAATTTAAAAAAGTCAATAATAGCAAATTCTTACAAATTAGTGATTTTGATTATTTGCAGATTATCGCAATTTTAATTCGTGAAAATATTGAAAATTCAGGAATCCACAATATTACTCCAAGATATTTGAATGATATTAAAACAGAACAAATTGAAGAAGTTTGGGAATATGCCAAAAAGGCAATTTTAAAAACTTTCGATTTCTTTGAAAATACCTTGAATTTAAAAGGTCCTCAACTTATTCCGTATAGATATTTCTATCTCACAATAGCAAATTATTTCTATAAAAATGAAAATCCAGATTATGATTTTCTAAAAAAATATTTTTGGTTTCATAGTTTGCATAACGAAGATTTACTGAGTAATACAACAGATATAAATACCCATATTGAACTTTTAAATAAAGAGAAATCGAAAGAAGAGTTTGAATTTAACAGATTTTTGATTGATAAAGAAAAGCTAAGAAAAGCAACTTACAGTTCAAAGGGGACATATTCAAGAGCTATTTTATCTCTATATTCCAGTAAAAAACCAAAAGATTGGAAATATACAGATAGAGATGTTATTGCAGATAATTTTTTCTTCTCAACAGATAAACCAAATTTGCACCATATTTTTCCTACAAATTACATTGAAAATAACAGAGGAAATAATAAATTAGACAATAATAGTTTAATGAATATTGCTTATATAACTCAATTAACAAATTTAGAGATAAGTGATAGAAATCCATTAGAATACATTACCGATTACGACCAAAATCCTGATTTTGAAAAAGTTATTCAATCTCATTTACTTCCAATAGAAATAATTGAATGGGCAAGAATGGAAAAAATGCCAGAAGATGCCCTTGATCAATTCATAGAAAAGAGAGTTGAGATAATCATTGACGAATTAAAAAATAATCTTGAGGGAATTAGTTTTGAGGTGATTGATACACAAGAAAACAAATAAGGAGTTTCAAAAATTCCAATTCACCCCCAGCCCCTCTTGGAATTTTTGAAACGAAAATCAAACTTCCTTAAAAAATGATAAAAAAAGAAAAAGCCTCTTCCACAAGAAGAATAAGGAAAAAATTGACTCACTCCGCTATCGCTCCGTGCCACATTGCATTCTCGTTTCGCTACGCTACACTCGGGGCGTATAACACAGTATATCTGGCTCGCTCGTGCCCTCGCTCGACCCATATTTACCAAAAACCTATTGATTTTTAAAGGGATTTTGGCAAACATCAGATATACTGAAACGTTATGTGAAATATTTTTTAATTTTTTAAACACGTATAATATGAAAGGATATGAAATCCCACCATTAGAAACACCCGATGGTAAAAAAGAATTATATCATGGCACCAAAGAAATCTTTGATAGATTTGAAACACCTACAGGAGTAGAAAAAATGGATGTCATGGAAGGTGGTGTTGTTTATTTTACTTCTGATATTAAAACAGCAAAAAAATACGCGGGGCCAAATGGCTATGTGTGTATTGCTGAAATAGAAGCCCCTATACCATACAAAGAGCAAAGAGAGAAACAAGGGCTACCTCTAAAACAGAAAAAATACACCAGAAATGTTTATGTTGCATTACCGATAAATGTTGACATAAAAGAATTTAAGCATGCTAGTGATATTGAATAAAAAAATAAATTAAATACATCCGATAACAATGAATATCTGGTTCCGTGAAATTGACTCTTTGTAATTTTAGAGGAATGTCAATTTCACTCCACCCAGATTTTTATCCCTCTGAATGGTGGCAAATCGATGTAAGTCGAACATCGTAAAATCGCCACTAAATCGACATGAAAGCCGATAAAACGGGATGAAAACTTCAGATACACGCAAACGTGATATTCGCAATTCCGCTACGCTCCATTGCAAATATCGTCCGCGGATGAACAATCCCGCTGAATACTCCATTCCGCTTCGCGGAACTCCGTATATCAGCGGAATATGTGACATTTGCTCGCAAAAAATTATAGCGATGCTACAATTTTTATGCTCACAAACGATCGCATCATCCGAGGACGTTATACTTCTCCAAAAACTCCCCCTTAAACTCCTCAAAATTTCCGTCAATTATTGATTGGCGGATTTTTTTGACTAGGTTTACTATGAAATAGAGATTGTGAATTGTGGCAAGTGTGTTGGCTTGTATTTCTTTGGCTCGAAACAAATGAGCAATATAGCTTCGGGTGTAATTTTGACAAGTATAACACCCACACCCCTCATCAATCGGAGTAAAATCTTCTCGAAATTTTGCATTCAAAATATTTATTTTCCCGCTTGATGTATACAAGGTTCCGTTTCTTGCTATCCTGGTTGGGGCAACACAATCAAACAAATCTACTCCGTTTTCTATTCCACCAAACAAATCTTCCGGCTCCCCTATTCCCAATAAATGCCTTGGTTTATTTTCTGGCAAAATCTTATTTACCCACCCAACAGCAGTGTCCATATCTTCTTTATTAAAAGACCCACCAATTCCAAAACCATCAAAATCAAGTTTTGAAATAAATTCTGCTGACTTTTTTCTTAAATCCTCAAACCGACCACCTTGCACAATACCAAACAAAGCTATTTTATTTTTCTTATTTAATTTTTTGTGTTCTTTCAAACTCCTTTCTGCCCAACGATGAGTTCTGTCCATCGCCTCTACTTGATAGTCATAATCAGCATTCGGAGAAGTACATTCGTCAAAAGCAAAAATCATATCGGCTCCAATGTTGTGCTGAATCTGGATTGATTTTTCGGGTGTAAATTTATGCTGACTGCCATCAATATGAGATTTAAAAGTAACACCATCTTCATCAATCTTTGCCATTGAACATTTTGGGTCATCTTTTATTTCCCCACATCTTGTAACTTCATCTTTTGTCGCACTTGCCACCTTGCTCACCCCACTACCCAAAGCCACCCCAAGAGAAAAAGCCTGAAAACCGCCCGAGTCAGTCATTGTAGGTTTGTCCCAATTCATAAATTTATGTAAACCTCCGGCTTTTTTGATAAGCTCATCCCCGGGTTGTAAATACAAATGATAGGTATTTGCCAAAGCAACCTGTGCCCCCAATTCTTTTAACTGTCCAGGAGTTAGTGCTTTCACAGTTGCTTTTGTACCAACTGTTACAAAAGCGGGAGTTTCAATCTTTCCATGCGGTGTTTCTAAAACACCTGCTCGTGCAAGTGTTTTATCTAATTTCTTTTTTATAGTAAATTTTAGTGACATAAGGAGAGTATAAACCTTGAATTACAAAATAGAAGATACTGGGCGAAGCCAGGCTTTTAGCTCATTAGAGCCAGCCCGGCTTCTAGTCCAGGATCGTCTATTTTGTAATTCAAAGTATAAAGTTAAAAGTAAAAAGTAACAAGTATTTTGTTGATTTTTTAAATTGTTTAATGTGTTATTCATTTTAGGAAAGTAAATTCAAAAAAACGAAAAAGGGGGAAAGAATGGAGGCTGAGTATATTTTTTTGATAATTTTTATTTTTGTAGGTATTTATTTGATATATTTAAAAAGAAAAAAAATAATGCAGGAAGAAGAAGATCTTAAATTTCTTAATCAATTTGAAGATAAAAGATACATACTTAAGAAATGCAAAGTTAACCCGAAATCAAAAGATGACTATGGTACCACAATATTTCAAAAGTTAGGAACACATGGCGAGCCAACCAATCAAGCAATATGGGTTAGCAAAAATGACTCCATACATCATAATAAACTTATAAATGATGAGGTTCCTTTTGCTCAAAGAGTATTAAAATTAAATAGTAAAGGAAAACCTATTTGTGCTTGGGAAATATTTCTTTAATTTCTACAACGACCCGATCTACTGGGTCGTTTTTCGTTTACATACCTGATTTTTTATTATACTATTCTAGTAATGCAGATAATTCAACAAAATAATGAAATATTAAGAAAGGTGGCTGAAGAAGTTGATTTACAAGAAACCTCGCCTGTCAAAACCCAAGACATCATCAAAGAGATGAAAAAGGCTCTCGACGAAACAGAAAATGGAATTGCCATCGCCGCACCACAAATAGGAAAATCTGTGCGGATTTTTGTTGTTTCAGATCTAGCTAATTCTGAAAATACAATTTTCGTTAATCCAAAAATTACCCAAGTATCTGAAGACAAGGAAACTGCAGAAGAAGGGTGTTTAAGTGTTGACAAGGGGCAAACATACGGAAATGTAGAAAGGTTTTCAAAATGTAGAGTTGAAGCATTTAATCAAAACGGTGAGAAATTCACCCAAGACGCCGACGACTTTCTCGCTCGAATATTCCAACACGAAATCGATCACTTAAATGGAATACTATTCATCGACAAAGCTAAAAATTTACAAAAAATCACCAATTAACATCAATTGGTAATTTTTTAAAGTGTATATATTCTCATATTCTCGAGAATATGAGAATATGGTAATATAAACTATATGAAAACTAATTTTAAACAAACATCGGGTAGGCGTTTGGAGAGATTTTTTAAAGGTCCGGCAAATCATAGAAGAATTGATATTTTACTCTTGTTAGATAAAGAGGAGAATATTTCGCTCGGTGAAATTTCAGAAAAACTAAATGTCAGTTTTAAAACTATTTCGGGCCATACCAAAAAATTAACTGAATCAGGTTTGTTAAATAAACGGTATGCAGATACCACCGTCTTGCATTCACTTTCGCCTTATGGAAAAAAATTTGTTAAATTTATTAAATCATTTTAAACAAACCAATTAACCTATTCTCATATTCTCGAGAATATGAGAATAGGTTGGTTATTACTAATTTTTATGAAAAATAAAAAAAATAAAATTGCGTTTTTTGGAACACCAGAATTTGCAGTAAAAATTTTAGACAAGATGAAAGAAGAAGGTCAAACCCCTTCTCTTATTGTTACTACACCCGACAAACCAAAAGGAAGAAATAGAATACTTACTCCCCCAGCAACAAAAGTTTGGGCTGAAGAAAATAATATTTCTATATTACAACCATCTAATTTAAAAGATGAAGAATTTTTGAATGAAATTAAAAAAATTGATTGGGATTTGTTCGTAGTCGCATCGTACGGAAAAATTATTCCTCAAGAAATTTTAGACATTCCAAAACATAGGACAATCAATGTTCACCCCTCTTTACTTCCAAAACTTCGTGGAGCTACTCCAATCGAATCGGCTATTCTAAAAGAAGAAAAAACAGGGACAACGATTATGTTAGTGGATGACAAAATGGATCACGGAGATATTCTAATGCAAGAAAAATTAGAAACCGAAAAATGGCCAATTAAAATGATGGAGCTAGAAAATATGCTGGCTGGTTTAGGCGGAGAAATGTTAACTAAAACAATTCCTCTTTGGGTTGAAAGCAAAATACAACCCAAACCACAAGATCATAGCAAAGCCACTTTCGTAGATAAATTTAAAAAAGAAGATGCCTTGATAAATTTAAAAGACAACCCAGAAAAAAATCTGCGCAAAATTTATGCTTTTCAAAAATATAAACCATACTTCTTTTCAGAAAGAAACGGGAAAGAAATAAGAGTAATCATAAAAGACGCAAAAATTGAAAACGATAAACTAATTATAACTCGCATACTACCCGAAGGTAAAAAAGAAATGGATTATCAGGATTTTTTGAGAGGGTAAATAAAAACCCCCAACAATTGTTGGAGGTTTTTATTTTTGTTTTTCAAATAATTTCAAAATTGGATGAAGTTCGGTTTTATTTGTGTAGGAATGGAAGAAGGTGTATTGCACATACAGCGACTGAGATTCTTGTGCAAATAAAACTGGAATTCGTCAATTTTGACTTAATAGACAATTCTGGCTCCTGAAAACTCGCTTTCATATTCTTGTTAAGCGATAATATCCATATAAACTAAAATCAATTGTAAAGTATGTTAAAAAAACTGTTGTTTCTGTGGTAGTAGAAATGTCATTAAAAAAGCAAAAAGAAACGGAATCCAAAGATATTTATGTAAAAAATGTGGAAAATGGTTTTCTTCGAAAAGAAGAGGTCAGAGATTGGTAAACAAAATATTCAATGAATATTTTTATGGCAAACAGACATTAAAACAACTCTCAGATAAATACAAGAAAAATATTAAGTGGATCAGAAAACAAATAGATAGCTATGAAATCAAACCAAGAAAGAAAAAACCAA
>CAZSPC010000016.1:0-6941 GCA_964608745.1 uncultured Candidatus Saccharibacteria bacterium
CTTTTTCAATATGTTTCCAAATTAGATTTTCTTTTTCTTTACTATCTCTAAAAACTAGAACACCTTTTTGATTATTAAATCTTCTTTTACCTAAGAATGTTGCATCACAAACTAAAACAACCCTTCTTGGTTTTTTCTTTCTTGGTTTGATTTCATAGCTATCTATTTGTTTTCTGACCCACTTAATATTTTTCTTGTATTTATCTGAGAGTTGTTTTAATGTCTGTTTGCCATAAAAATATTCATTGAATATTTTGTTTACCAATCTCTGACCTCTTCTTTTTTTTTGAGCTCATCCGCTGATTTTAACGAAATCAGCTCCTTCGTCAAAAAAGTTGGAACGAACCATGCGGTTCGTGACAAAACCGCCCACTTTGCCGTGCCTGCCCCGTCGGATTTCGTCGCTACGCGACAACGTTTTTTGCCTTTTTCTTCGTCTTGCGCGCCTGCGGCGCGCCGTCCTTCTGCGCTTTCTGCGCAAGAAGTCCGTTTCTGTGCCCAGGAGTGGACTCGAACCACCACGGATTGCTCCACTTGCTCCTAAGGCAAGCGCGTCTACCAATTTCGCCACCTGGGCATATTCAATATTTGATTTTGTTATCTATGGATACTTTTTTCGAGGCAAGCGCGTCTTCCTCCTATCGCCCGCTTCACTTCGTTCAGCTTGGGCGATTTTCTGACAAAGTCAGAAACCGGATAAAAAGTTTAAACGCTTTTTATCCAATTTCGCCACCTGGGCATATTCAATATTTGATTACGAAAACAATGATAGCAAAAAGAAAAAACAAAAACAACTAGATTTTATCTAGTTGTTTTTGTTTTTTACCTTATGCTGGGATCTCGCGTTTTATCTTTTTCTATATTGATTTTTACCTTATTAACCTCTTTAACTCCTCCTTCTAAACCAAAAGTATTTAAAGCAATTCTTATTATAGGAACAGCAGAAATCATAATTGCAATCCCAACTAAACCCCATATCATACGCATTCGCCCATCTTCTCTTCCACCAGGATTATCTGCATTACGAATAAACTCAACTAGACCCCAAACAAACACAACAACAGCAACTAGTAATAAAACTTGTGCTGCCGGCTCCAAAATAACATTCACAAAGTTATTTATGAATTTTATTGCTATATCTGTCATAATACGAACTTAGAAATTTAATTGAAATTTAACTTATCAATTGGATTTTCTACTTTTGCATCATTATCAATATCAAAAGTTTGTTGTAGAAGTCCCACTAATCCCCATACAGATACCATCACGAAAAGAGCAATAACTCCCCAAACCATATAAGTTGCTCCTTCTTTTTTGCTATCCCCATCTGTCCACAACCACTTTACTACTCCGTACAAAAATACAAGAACAGCAAGTGAAATAACAATTGGAACTAATTCCTTAATAGTTCTATCCACTAATCCAATAATACTATCTAATGTTGCTGCCGAAGCAATCATAGGTAAAGCAAGAGCTACTAAACCTGAAAATAAATATTTTTTCATATTTTTCTTATGAGCGAAGCGAATTAGAAAAATATGACCCTGTTGAATCAAATTTCATAGAAATTTGAACTAAATAAATTCCTCAAAAAACAAAAGAATTTATTTAGTATTCAATATGGGTCTACTCCAATAAACCACGCTAATTATTTTAATAATTTTTACTATTTATATAGTGATCTAATAATATCAAATTAAATCTTTTAAAACGACTAAAATTTGTGGATAATTTTAAACACCTCCCCAATCTCCCCACTTACTTGTATCAATACTACCGCCGTCACTACTACTACTTCCACCACTACCAAACAATGTTCCTTGAAGAACACCAACCAAAGCCCAGATAGACACCATCACAAATATAGCCACGATCCCCCACATCATAAACCTTCTTCCTTCTTCTCTCGCGCCAGAATCATCAGCTTTTACCAAAAACTTAACAACACCATACAAAAAAATAACCACACCCAGAGACATTAATAATGGAACCAATGACCTAAGAATCTCCTTTATTTCCCTAATCAATCCTTGTAAATCTGAGATCGCACCAAATACAACCACAGGAGCCAAAAGATACCCCAAGAGAATAGTAGTTTTTACTTTATTTAAATATTTCATTTTAATATCTTTTTAATAATTTAATTAATAAAGTGTATTAATAATTTGAAATTCCTCCATCAAGGTCATATACTTCTCCAAAACCATTTTCCATCATAAAATCAAGCGCTTTTCCAGATCTACCACCACTACCACAATAAAGAAGATATTTTTTATCTTTATCCAAAGATTTGATTTTTTCTTCAAAATCCGGTTGGTAGATATCAACCACCTCAGAACCAATAATTTTGTTTTCATCGTGTTCTTCTTGAGAACGCACATCTATTAAAGTATATTCGCCAGAATTTAATTTTTCATTGAATTCCTCTTTTGTTATTGTTGACATAATTCTTAAATCTTAAATCTTAAATCTTAATAAAATTATAACAAAAAAGCTCGTTCTTTCGAACGAGCAGTTGGGGATTATTTTTAGTGAAGAGTTTCTGAATTTAAATAGAGATTTACTTTTTCAAGCGCTTCATTTTTGTTTAGGGTACCATCTGGCAAAGATTCCAAAAATTTTTTAAATTTTTGCAAAGAATCTATTCCTGCCAAAGGTAATGTTATTTTGTCTCCACCAACAATAGAAATAAAGGGTTGGCAGTCATCATCTTGATCAATAATTATCTTTAAGTCTTCCATAAAATCTCTCCTCGTATCTTATTTTATGAACAATAAATTCCGCAAGAAACATTAACATAAATAATATTATTTTTCAATTTTTCTCAAAAAACCTTTGACTATTTTTTCCACTTCTTCATAACTATTTGTTTTCATTAATTTTATCCTTGGTTCTTTTGCTCCGTCGAAACCGTTTATATAAGCTTTGAAATGTTTTTTCATCACAGCAAAATTTCTTGCCCGACTTGGGCGACCATTAGGTTTAGCCCCCTTCTCTCCAAATATTTTTTCATTCTCTTCTGTTTCCCCAAAAATATCTTCAAAAAGTTTTGTGTGCTCAAGCACAACTTCCATCTTTTCTTCAATGGTAGGGGTTGGACCCCTACCAAATAACCAAGGATTTCCGAAAATCCCTCGGCCGATCATCACCCCATCAACACCGGTTTCTTTTACCCGCTGTTTAGCCTCTTCAATGCTTTTTACATCTCCATTTCCGATTATTAAAGTGTCACTTTTCATTTCATCTCTAATTTCACGAACTTTCTTTATTAAATCCCAATTTGCAGGCACTTTTGACATTTCTTTTTTAGTTCTTCCGTGAATTGTTAAAACAACTGGGTTTTCTTCTAAAATTGCAGGGATCCAAGTTTCAATTTCAACTTCATCATACCCAACCCGAGTTTTTACAGACACAGGCAAATCCCCCGCCCCTTTTTTGGTTGCGCGAATTATTTCTTTGGCCAACTCAGGAGTAGTTATCAGTTCAGACCCTGCACCTTGTTTTAAAATATTTTTTTGAGGACAGCCCATATTAATATCAATCCCATCATAACCCATTTCAGCTACTATTTTTGCAGATTTTTCAAAATTCTTCGGAATCGAGCCGAAAAGCTGTGCAATAATAGGTCGTTCAGACTCGTCAAATTGTAAAAGATTTTTTTTCAATTTTTCTCTCCCCCCATCCGAACACAAGCCATCACAAGCTACAAACTCAGTCCAAAAAACATCTGGTTTACCGTATTTTGCAATAATACGACGAAAAGCCGTGTCGGTGACATCCAACATTGGGGCTAGCACAAAAAATGGTTTATTTAATTTTTGCCAAAAATTTTTCATAAAAATATCGCAAACAAATAATTTCAAAATTAGTGAATTATTTTTTTATTTATAAAATACTTTGTTACGAAAACGAAGATCAATATAATCTACCTCTTTAATTTTCTCCCCCGAAACAAATTCTTCCATATTCAAAACAGATTGTAAATTATTTATAACTTCTTTTATATTTTGTGTATCATCAAAAAATATTCTCGAACCATCTCCAAAATAAATTTCACTTTTATCTTCCACAATAACAAGTTTATACGGCTCCAAATTAAGACCCCTAACAAATTCAACAAAGGATTTAATTTCTTCAAATTTTTCTGATTCAAATATATTCTTTCTTAAAAAATCACCCGCACCTAAATCTTTATAATATCGAAAATATTCACCACCCGAAGACTTTGCAAAAATATAACTATCGTTGTCAATTAAAAAACAGTTTGCAATTCCATCCTCACACCACAAAGCAACAGGCTCTCTTTCTTTTACAACAATTTTTAATTCTTTTAATATTGTATCAAAATTAATTTCTTCTATTCGTGGAAATTCCTTTAATATTTTATCTTCTATTTCTTTTTTAGGATAAAAAAAAGAATTTCGTTTTGAAAATAACCAAAAATATTTTCCCTCTGTTTCTTTTATTGTAATATCAAATAAATCCCCTGTTTTTGTGATTTCATTACCCGTAAAAACAACTTTTTGAATATTTAAAAAATTTAAATGGGAAACGGAAGAAATGCATAAAACAGTAAACAAAACAACCAAAAACCACAAAATTAATTTAATCTTGAATATTTTTCTTTTTTTCTTTTGTAAACGAGGAGATTGAAAATTACGCATATACTTTTATACTTTTAGTATATAGTATTCAGTATTCTGTATCCAGTATTTACAAGAATGTGGGTACCAAGTACCCATAGTTCTTCTGCACTAAAAACACCAAAACAAAAATCGCCTTTGGCGATTTTTGTTTAAAGTTATAAGTATCATACCTGTATGATACTTATTTTTCATTTTTAATTTTATAAATATTATTACTTTGAAATAATATCTTTATTCATATATTTCTGCAAAGGTTCGGGTATTTTTACACTTCCATCTGCTTGTTGGAAATTCTCAACCAAAGATACAAGAATTCTTGGAGTTGGGATAGCGGTATTATTTAGTGTGTGAACATATCTAATTTTTCCATCTTCACCTTTTGTTTTTATATCCAATCTTCTTGATTGAAAATCATGAAAATATGAGGCTGAAGAAATTTCTCTATATTTATTTTCTCCCGGAACCCACAATTCGATATCGTATTTCTTAACTTGACCTTGACCCAAATCACCACCACAGTTTACAACTGTATGATAAGGGATTCCTAATGATTCAATAAATTCTTCTGTATTCCTCTGGATTTCCTCGTGATGTTTTACAGAAGTTTCGTGATTTGGTTCACAATAAATCATTTGTTCCCATTTATAGAATTCATGAACCCGAATAAGACCCTTTGTGTCTTTTCCATAAGAACCAGCTTCTCTTCTAAAAGGTGGAGAAAAGGCAATAAATTTTTTTGAGCCATCTTTAAAATCAATGGTTTCCCCCGCAAAATAACTTGTCATAGCAACTTCTGCCGTTCCGGTTAAATAATCCTCGTCTTGTGTACGGTAAATATCGTCCGAATCATTTGGCAGATAACCTGTTCCGTACATATATTCTTTTTTAACAATCGCAGGTACAATCATCGGTGTAAATCCTTTTTTTGTCCAAAAATCAAGAGCGTATTGCCAAACCGCCAAAGATAGCAACACGGCATCATTTTTCAAATAATATCCCCGAAATCCATGTACCTTGGCACCTCTTTCAAAATCAACCATATCTAACTCTGTCATAATATCTATATGTGATTTTGGTTCAAAATCAAAATTTGGCTTATCTCCCCAAACTTTTACCTCTTGGTTTTCTTCATCAGTTGCACCTTCTGGTACAGACATATCAGGGATATTTGGAACCTGTAACATCAAAGCCTGCCATTCTTTCATTATTTCTTTTAATTCTTCTTCATGCTTTTGAAGTTTTTCTTTAATTGCTTTTGATTCTTGAATTAGGCCATCTCTTTCCCCCTCTCCTGCATTTGGAATTTTTTCAGTAATTGCATTTTGGTCTGCTCTCATATTTTCAACCACCCCTAAAATTTCTTTTCTCTTATCATCCACTTCTAAAAGAGCTTTTACATCAAAGTTTTTTATACACTTTTTTCTTGCAGCATCTTGAATAAGGTCTGCGTTTTCTCTTATAAATTTTATATCTAACATAATTTAGTAGTAAGTATTAAGTAATAAGTAGTAAGTGACGAAAATCGCGAAACGATTTTCATCATTGCGATCCGTCAGCTGACGGAGTGGCAATCCAGAAAATAGCCTAGTTGCATAATCAGATAAGCCTATATTGCAACTAGGCTAAGTGAAATAGACGGTATTTTTCTAAACTTAGTATCTTCTAACATTAAAACCATATTAGCAGAAAATAAACAATAAAAAAAGCCAATTTGTAGACGTCCGACGTCTACAAATTGGCTTTTGGTTTAGATTTTTATAACTCTTGCCCGACAAACCCTTTCTCCTGCTCCTACCTCAAAAATATCCATAGCAACGAATTGATTTTTATTCCAATCATTATCTCTTTTCCATGGGTGGATTTGACAATCAAAATAAGAAGATACCATTTTCTGACAAGTCCATTTTTTGATTGGAGTAGAAAACAACCAAGAAAAAATTTTTGGAAAAAGTTCTGGAAAAACTTTTCTCGCAACTTTTTGAACAGCCCAAGGACTGTAATCTTTTTGCTTGCACAAAATTATCCTTTTATTCTCTTCTTCACCAACTAATACATAAGCAAAATTTCCTATACACATAAATATCTCCTTTTTGTATATTTTTTAATCTAAAATTCTGAACTAAATATAACATCTTAGGAACAATAAAAGCAAGAAAAAAGCCGGTTTGCAAAGCAAACCGGCCAAGATTGGTTATCAGAACATATTACCACAGGGGTGATTTAGAATAAGGCTTTCCAAAATCTTCTCTGGTCAAGGTATCACAAGGCTCAAATATTTCCTTGTATTTAACTACC
>CAZSPC010000016.1:7041-14724 GCA_964608745.1 uncultured Candidatus Saccharibacteria bacterium
CCCTCGCTTTGCCGCTTCAAATACTGACCATACATCCTGTATAAATCAGCATTATCTTCTCTGGTCAAGGTATCACAAGGCTCAAATATTTCCTTGTATTTAACTACCACCAAGCCCGAGGCAAGATTCCAAGGATCTTGTTCGCACTGACGAACAAGTTCGTGCCGATCACCCTCGCTTTGCCGCTTCAAATACTGACCATACATCCTGTATAAATCAGCATTATAAACAAAAATACTGGGATATTTGGAGCGAATCTCCATTGCTTTTGAAAAATCGTTTTGAAGAAGTTGCCCAAAAGATTCAGACACCCGATTATCCCACTCTTGGGATTCAGACTGTCTGTGTTTTTGCTCTAACGCAAAAAGCAATTTTTCATCCCCACTCAATTGTTCAAACTGAGCAATCACTTTTTCATTCTGCTGAATTTCCCACTGTTCTTTCGTTGGAACATCTGACCACCGGAAAGTCCAATAACTATCATTTGCAATAATATTTAACATCCAAAATATTCCCCAAAAAACAACAACAGAAAACATAGAAGTAGCAGACGAGCGACTAATTCTCAGGTTGTTACTTTTTATATAAAGAAAAATAAATAGTAAATTAGGTACCACCAAGGTACTCAAAAACATAAAAAGATGTTGAAATTCAAAACCAGAAGTTTCTGGCACAAAATCAGGGTGCTTAAAAACAACAAACATCAACGCCCACCAAAAAACCGTTACCATAATCCCCCAAGAAACAAACGGAGGGTAAAGTGGTTCTTTAATTCTAAATTCACGATTCTTTGTGTCACAATAAACGGCAGACCCGTCGTAATCAGTAAAGCCTGTCGTTAAAACACCACATTGTGGACACTGCTGAACTTCACTTTTAAAGTCCAGAAAGTGTATAAAAGAATGACATTTCCAACATCTCCGAAAATCATGTTCAACCGGACTATCCGGTTTGTTTAAACACCTCACTTTATAACTCCTTGCAAAACATCTTCGCAAAAAGTCCTCCAACCAATCTAACCAATTTTTTAAAGAACTCTTTTTTTGTGTCATCCGACACCTCCTTTACTTGGAAACCCGGTTTCCAAGTGATGAAATTCAGTCTTTCAACTAAAGCAATTCCCTTGCGTGTAATTCTCAGTCTCCTGACTGACATTTACTACCCAAGCATATTGTCTTTGCCGATAGACAGATTTAGAATCCAACCTGTTTGGATTCACAGTAAAACATTACTACAAATTTAATAATAAGTAAAGCACAATTGTACAGCCCAGCCTTTATTAAAGCTATGCTATAATTTTTTTAATGGAAAAAGAAAATAATATAGCTTTTATAGATGGACAAAATTTATATCTTGGAACAACTAAGATTAAACCGAGTTGGGAAATTGACTTGGCTCGTTTTAGAGTTTACTTACAGAAAAAATATAATGTCAAAAAGGCTTACTATTATTTGGGTTATGCAAGTGATGGGTATGAGTATTTATACACCAAAATTCAAGAAGCTGGTTTCATTATAAATTTCAAAAAACACAATATTTTAATAGGAACAAAGAAAAAAGGGAATGTTGATACAGATATTGTTTTTGATGTTATGGAAAAACTTTATAGAAAAGAAAAGTTTGATAAAATAGTCTTAGTTTCTGGTGATGGAGACTATATAAGGTTAGTTAGATTTTTGATAAAAGAAAATAAGTTTAAAAAAGTCTTATTTCCAAATAAAAAATTTGCCTCTTCTCTATATAAGAAAATTACTAGAAATTATTATAGTTACCTAGAATCGGCAAAAAATAAAATCAAAAAATAGGCAAAAGAAAGGGGGGCCTTAGGTAGTTAGCCGTTTGGGTCCCCTTTCGTCTTGATACTAATATTTTATAATAATACAAAAAAAAAGCAAGTAAAATGAATTTAGAAACCAAAAAACTTCAAAAACAAGAATTTCCCGAAAAACTTCTAGAAATCCCCCAACCTCCTAAACAGCTTTTTTTGAGAGGAAAAAAACCTGATTGGGAAAATGATAAATTTATTGCTGTGGTAGGGTCAAGAAAATACACTAGTTATGGAAAAGAAGCATGCGAGAAAATTATTTCGGAACTCGCCGGATACAATATTGTGATTGTGTCAGGGTTGGCAATTGGAATTGATTCTATTGCTCATAAATCCGCTTTGCAAAATAATCTAAAAACCGTTGCTATACCAGGGTCAGGGATTGATTCAAGTGCGATTTACCCTGCCATGAACAAAAGACTGGCCGAAGAGATTGTGTCATCAGATGGATGTTTACTTTCTGAATTCGAACCAGATTTTAAAGCAACGACTTGGAGTTTTCCACAGAGAAACAGAATTATGGCTGGTCTTGCTGATATCATATTGGTAATTGAAGCAAGTGAAAGATCCGGAACCCTTATCACAGCTAGAATGGGGCTAGAATACAACAAAGAGGTTTGCACAATACCTGCATCAATTTTCTCACACGGAGCAAAAGGCTCAAATAAATTACTTCATCAAGGGGCAACTCCTATCACTTGCGGACAAGATATTTTAGACCTCTTGGGTGTTTCGGCAGAAAAAACTCTTGAACAGAAAAAGTTGGATTTTGAAAATTGTTCAAATGAAGAAAAGCAAGTTCTTGAAATCTTGAATGAACCATTATCAAGGGACGAATTAGTAGAAAAACTAAACATACCTATTACAAAAATAAACCCCTTGATTTCACTGATGGAAATTAAGGGGTTGGTGAAAGAATCAGGTGGACAAATTCACTATTCTCCGTAATACCGCTTTCGTAACTTTACTAAATTCAAAAAAATTCGTACTTTGCCATCCACAGTATCTACAAATACATAAATAGGTAACTCATCTTTTTCACAAAGATCAAACATCTTCTTACTATCGCCATCTAGATCCTCCCCATCAATACCCCTGTCTTTAACAGCTATATCATCCCAATACCTAGAACAATCTTCGGCAGGAACATCCCAAATAGGAATAGATTTTTTTTCATCCAGTAACCCAGATTTTATGTCAGATCTCAAACGTAACCTGGTTCTATGAATTTTTTCACTAATATTTGGGTATTTTTTGCAGTAATGAGCAATTTCTTTTTCAGCCATTTCTTCAAACTCAAAAGCTTTTTTTACATCTCTTTTTACTCCCAAATTCTTGGGAACGGAATCTCCATAATCCATACCGGTTCTACTTTTTTTCGTCATCTCTACACCTCACATTGAAATTATTTAGAGTTCAGTTTTTCTACAAAAACATTACACCAAAACACAAAAAAAATCAACGGCTCATATGATGAGCCGTTGAATTTTTCTATTATTTTTTATACTTATTAACAAATGCCTCCCTATCACCATACTCTACAAAATCTTTTTGATGCCTGGGTTCTTTAAACCTACCACCTTTCTCATGTTTTATCCCACACCAATACTGTTCAGTACGACCCACCACCTCGGTAAAAAACGCAAGTACTCCATTCACATACCCACAATAAGCACAACCAATTTTTTGATACCAATTCAGATATTTTAATTTATGTCTATCAATTTTTATATAATCTTTTCTTCTTACATATTTTAAACCATACAAAGGAAAACAAATCCTGTGATAAACCTCTCCCCAAATATCTATAATAATAACCGGAATAATACCACTCCAAATAACCGGCAAAGAAATTATCTGAAACAAACGATTTTTAAAACTTTTTTTCTTTATATAATCCATATTATTTCCAACTTTTAATTTCTAGAGCATTCTTAGCTGCATTCTGTTCTGCCTCTTGTTTCGACACTCCCTCCCCTTCTGCTACTTTTTCTTCATCCAAGAAAACTCCAACAGTAAAAGTTTTATCATGATCAGGTCCTTCTTCTTTCATAACTTGATAAGTCGGTGTGATACTCACCACTTCCTGAGCTTTTTCTTGAAAAAATGATTTTGCATCCTGCCACAACCTTTCTTTTATAACATTATCAGTTAGTGGGAAAATATTTTCAGCAATAAATTTTTCTGCTATTTCAAAACCTTGATCAAGATAAATAGCGCCGATTACCGCCTCAAAAACATCGGCTAAAATAAAAGTCCTAGCTCGACCAGTATCTTTTGCTTCTCCTTTCGAGAGTCGTAAACATTCATTCATTCCTAATTTTTGAGCAGCAAGTGAAATTGTAGTAGTGTTAACCAAAGCTGAACGATAAGCAGTCAAAACCCCCTCCTTCTCTTTTGGAAATTTGTGATACAAGTGATTAGACACAGCCAATTCCAAAACAGCATCCCCGAGATATTCTAGCCTCTCGTTATGATCCCAATAAGCACCACCATGTTCATTGATAAAAGACCTATGAGTAAAAGCCTTTTCGAGAAGGCTTATGTTGTTAAATTTAATATTTATTTTTTCAGCGAATTTTTCTGTTTTCATTATTCTAAATCAAAATAATTTCAAAATTGGATGAAATTCGGTTTTATTTGTGTGGGAATGGAGGAAGTTATATAGCTAATACTACGACCGACATTCCTGCACAAAGAAAACCGAAGTTCGCCGATTTTGGAATTATTTTTTTAGTTTTTCTATTGCTTTGGTTACAATCGGCAAAATATCATCATAAAAATTCAAATCCATTATCTCTGAAAGTTTAAACCACCTTGCTTGATCTAGACCACCAGCCTCTTCTCCTTCTTGTAAAACAAGAGGTTTGTATTCTGAGTTGGCAAGATAATATACTACCTGCCTGCGAACTTTTCCTTTTTCTGGGTCATAAGCTACATACTCATTATCTCCGAGATTATCCTCAACCTGAACATCAACTCCTATTTCCTCTTTTATTTCTCTTGTCACACAATCTTCTTCACTTTCTCCTTTCTCAATACTCCCTTTTGGTAGTGTCCAGTGACCAAAAATATCATGAACTAATGCAACTTCTGTCTCCCCTGCCTTATTCTTGGCATAAACCATTGCCCCACATTTTTTCTCAATTACTAATTGGTCAAACGGAACATCTTCAATTCTTTTTTTGTTTTTAGCTTTATCGTTTTTACCAGGCTCACCCATCTCTTTATAAATCGTACCAAGCACTCCACTAACAAAACGACCACTACTGTCACCACCAAAAGATTTAGCTAACTCAATCGCTTCGTTAATGGCTACTTTTGGAGGAACTTCCTTTCTATCAGCAAACACAAGCTCGGAAATACCAATCCGAAGAATATTTCGGTCAACTACTGATATTTTTTGAATCGGCCACTGAGGAGCTGCTTTTTTGATGATGTCATCAATGACATCTTTTTTTTCAAGAACGGTATCAATAATTTTCTTAGAAAAATCTAAATCACACATACCAGTTGAAAACTCTCGCATGTTGTATTCTAAAATAGATTCGATTTCTTCTGTTCTCTCTTGATCATTAAAATCCCACTCGAAGAGAGTTTGAAGAGTTATTGTTCTTGAAAGGTGCCGATTAGACATATTTATAAATCAAAAGTCAAAAATCAAAATGCAAAAAGATTCTTTAAATTACATTGTGATTTCTAACTTTACAAACAATATACTAACATAATGTATGCAAAATTCAATGAATTTTGTGTAAAACTGTGGAAATCAAAAATTGAGAAGCCTTGCTTCTCAATTTTTTATTTCTTTGATAACTCTTTAGCTGACAGAGGTTTTGTTTCTTCGACTTCCTCTACCTCACTCGGATCTTTTCCTAATGCTTTCGCCTTTGCTTTCATTCTTTCATTTTTCTTTTCAATTTTAGCCATTACATCAATAACCTGTTTCCCTCTGTATTTTCCACAAGTCTCGCAAACCCTATGTCGCATATGCAAAGCTCCACAATCTGCACAATTAGACAGACGCGGTGATTTCAACGCATGATGTGATCGTCTATTACGGGTATGCCCCTTTGTGTGTCGCATTCTTACTGACATAATATTTTAGGGTTATAGGGTTTAGCGTTTAGGATATAGATAGAAAAATCAAAGATTTTTCTATAACGAATTTCGCCAAAGGCGGAATCCATTCACTACAACCCTAAACACTAGACGCTAAACGCTTTTATTTAACGCCTATAAATTTACTATATTTTCTAGAAAAAAACAAGTTAAAATAATAAAAAAATAAATGGCTCATCGATTGAGCCATTTAGGTGGCTCAACAAAGCCCCCACACCTTTTATATCATTAATATAAATATTAAAAATTTAATTAACCATGCGTTGTCTGAAAGACGATGATATAAAAGGTGTTGGGGTAAACCATAAAAAACTTAAACGACTCAACCTGTTGAGTTGTTGAATTCTTCACCATTTTGTGTAAAGATAGAATTAGAAAAAATAAAGTTCTTAAACATTTTTAAAAAGGAGAAACAAATGGTTAAACAGAGGGTGATTATTGGTGATGGAAAAAACGAAATGGGGGTAGAACTTCAAAAAACAGAAGTTAGAAAAGACAAAAGAAATAAAAAGAAGAAAAGAAGTTATAATATAGGTGCGATTATGCGTTCGTGTTATAAATTTCTTGGACAAACTCCACCAGAAGAAAAACAAAAACGTATTCGTGATGAAAAGACAACTTTTCTTTCAAGATAAACAGGAGGATTCTACATAAATGGTAAAAGAAAAAAGAAGTGGAAGAAAACCACGATACAGAAAAAAATTTCTCAACCTGGATGTAACCGAAGCAAGAATAGTTATAAGATACGGACTAAATCCAATTCTAGCTAGACACCAGGGGCTAAATCAAAAATCTTCTTAAAATTATATAAAAGTTGTTTTGGTCGGGGGCAAAACAACTTTTTCTTTTTTAAAATTCACTCATTTAACCTGTCTGCCGGTAGGCAGGAATTGAATTAAAATTTCAAAACATTTCCCAAAAATGTTTTACGATGTATTTCACACATTCCATATTTTTTTATACTTTCCATATGTCCTTTTGTTCCATACCCCTTATGTTTTTCAAAATCATATTCTGGATAATCTTTTGCAAATTTACACATCAACGCATCCCGAGTAACCTTTGCCACAATTGAAGCAAGGGCAATTACTAATTCTTTTTCATCTCCTTTGATGATACTTTTTTGATTAACAAACTCTTCCGGAGCCTTTAATCCCCCATCCAACAAAACCAGGGTTTCATTTAGTGGGGTACCTGGTACCCCACTGCTACTGCGGGTGCCAGGCACCCGCAGTTTTTGTAGGGCGTTTTTAATACAGGCGCGAATTGAAGGGGCTATTCCCTTCTCGTCTATTTCTTTGTTATCAGCAAAAATTATTTTGTAATCCAACAACCCATCTTTCTGCGCTTGTTTAATATTTTCAAACCACTCGTTTCGTTTTTTTGGAGTAAGTTTTTTTGAATCTTTAAAATCCACAAACCTTTCGGAAACTTCTTCCATATTTTTCCCAGACACCATCAAAGCACCCACAGCTACCGGTCCCGCTACTGGCCCCCTCCCCACTTCATCTATTCCAATTATATACTTTATATTTTTCATACAAGAGATTATACACTACTCTGAATTACAAAATAATATACCACAAAATGTCGATCGATATTTTGTGGCATATATGTTTAAACATTACCACGAACCCTTGACAAGACTCTCTCTCTTTGCTAATCTACTTGTGGAAGTATAAAGGTAAATTCCTACCCGAAATGCAATTTTTTAACTAATAATCACCCATCGCTTC
>CAZSPC010000017.1:0-14632 GCA_964608745.1 uncultured Candidatus Saccharibacteria bacterium
TGAAAACCGTTGTGCGTTCACGCGTACCGTGGGTTCGAATCCCACCCTCTCCGCAAATTGAAACTTCAGCTCGCGAAAGCGAGCGAAGTCGTTCCGCCAAAGGCGGAAGTGGGGGCAAAAAACGTTGTCGCGAAGCGACAAAAGACGAGACGGCAGGCAGGCGGAAGCGGGCGGTTTTGTCACGAACAGTATGGTTCGTTCCGACTTTTTTGACAAAGGAGGCAATTTCGAAGAAATTGTCGGATGAAGTCAAAAAATCGGCTTGTTTCGTGTCTAAAATCCAACTCCGCAATGGTTCGACCCAATTATTTCTTCCTTTCTCAAAATCTTTCATTTGAGTTTTCAAAGCGAGTGAATCACGCATAATTATATCTTTCTGCTTTAAGTAAATATCTTTTGGAATATCACCATCAAGATATGCGGAAACTAATTTTTCCATGCGTGTTTCACTCGTTTTGATTTTGTCTGAAAGATTTTGAATTTCGCTTTGTGAGATAGAAAATTCTTCTTGTTCCCATTCTTTTACTTTATCCAACATCCAGTCAGTATATCTATCACAAAGCGAAATTGTTTGAAGCTGTGTTTGTAATTGATTCACTAAATCTTTTTCCTGCAAATATGATTGCGAGCATTTACCTTTCTTTTTACTACAACGATAATATCGATATACCCCGCCATTGCCTTTTGCAAATTGAGCTGTAATCATGCTCGCACACTCCTCGCAACGAAAAAGATTTATGAAAGGAAAATTATGCTTGTTGCGTTTTTTACCATTTGGCTTTTCCTTATCTTTCAATACTCGCTGAACAGCTTCAAACAATAAAGGAGAAATAATTGGCTCAAAGTTTCCTTCAAACCATTCATCGCCATGCTTCACAAAACCTAAATATGCCCTATTTGTGAGCATTCGTTTGACGGAAACTTTGGCAAGTGGCGTTTGGTTTTTCGATACAACACCTAAGTCCGCCAAAAATTCGCCGAGTGATTCATAGGTATGCGTTCCTTTTACATATTCCTCGAAAGCTCGCTTCACTATCTTTGCATTTGTCGGATGATGTTCAATATTCCTAATTCTCGGATTATTCACATACCCGAAAGGGGCGAGGTTTAACCACTCGCCTCGGCGAAGTTTTTGACGGACACCTCTTTTAATATTCTCGCTCAAATTATCACTGTAATATTTAGATTGCCCAAACGCCACTTGCAACATAAAGAGTCCTTGCGGAGTTGGTTCAAACCAAAATGTCGAAAAGTTCAAAGACGATATTTTCTTTTGATCTATTGCGTAGATAATACGCCCACCATCGATAGAATTGCGAGCTAACCTGTCTGGATGCCATGCTAATATTCCAACATTCCCTAATTCTTCAACCTTACTCATCATTTCATTAAAAATCGGTCTGCCGGGAGTCTTTGCGCTTTTCGACTCTTGAAATTCCTCAAGAATTTCAAGATTTTCTTTTCGCGCATATTCTTTTAATTCAAAAAGTTGGGCTTCTATACTCATAACTTGCCTATCATCATCTTCAGTTGATTTACGAGCGTAAAGAAAATATTTTGGTTTGTTCATAATTTTGAAAAATTAATTTGTAATGAAATGGAAAATTTATTTTGAGAAATTATGTTTTAGACACGAAACAAGAGACAAAACCGCCCGCTTCCGCCTGCCTGCCGTCTCGTCTTTTGTCGCTTCGCGACAACGTTTTTTGCCCCCACTTCCGCCTTTGGCGGAACGACTTCGCTCGCTTTCGCGAGCTGAAGTTTCAATTTGCGGTGAGATTGTCCACTTCGCTCGAACCTATTTTGAAAATCAATCGCGAAGCGATTGAGTTTAACTCTTACGCTCCGAGCAAAAGGTAACTTCAAACCACCACTTACGCCCCACTAAATCGATAACTTGAAACAAGACGAAACGACTTGTCGTTTCCACTTCGTTCCAACGACAACCAACCAAAAAAATTCTTTTCCTTTTGTCTTAAAATTTGGGGGGCGGAAAAATGAAAAAGTAAAGAAATTTTTTTGGTTGGTTTCGGACTTAATAGTCAGTATTGAATACTTGGAAATACTGACCGCTTTTGGCCGTTTTTTGGCTGAACGGCTCAACGAATTGAGCCGTTGCCACCAAGTTATATGCTAATTATAGTATGTAGCACTAAAGTTAGCAAATATATATAATGTTTATAACTTATGAAAAAAGAAATTTTAGTTAAATTTGGAGATAAGGTTAGAGAGAAAAGATTAGAATTAGGCTTATCTCAAGAAGAATTAGCAAATAAAGCTAAGGTTCATCGGACATATATCGGTATGATTGAGCGTGCTGAAAAAAATATAACACTAGAAAACATTGAAAAAATTGCCAAAGCATTAAAAATTGCAGTTAGTGAATTATTAAAATGACAGGAGAACAAATAAAGGAATATTTTGCAAATACTAATTTAAGAAAAGTGCCGAAAAAAGGTTTGCATTTTGAACAAAAAACCACACCTGATTTAATTTGGTGTGTTTCTTATACTATATTAAATATCATTAAAGATGATAAAAATAAAATTTTTTCTGATAAAGAAGATGTTAGGAAATCTGAAATTTTTAATTCTTTTATGCAAGATTATTTTTCAAAACCTCCTCAAGAAAAAGCAGAGAACGAATATAACAAGATTAGTTCTTACCAATTAGATTTTTTGACTAATGCTGGAATTTTAAAAAAAGTTGCAGATAGACCTAAAAAATATAGAGTAAAAGAATTTGAAATTTTAGAATTCTTATCAATAAACGATTTGAATAGTTCCAAATTTTTAACTGAATATGTAGAAAAATTTTTGAAAGACAATGACTTGTTAGAAACATTCAATATTTATAAAAATCAACCAAACCAAGAAAATCATATAAAAGTTAAAGATAAATATTGGGAATGGGCAAAAGTTAATACAAATATAAAAGGAGAAGATAGAAAGCATACATATAGAGTTTTTAATAAAATTTTTAATGTATTTTGTTACAAAAACAATATTCCTGGCGAGGATGCTTCTAATATTACATCTGGGCCTTGTCCTTATTCATTTCTTATATACAACAGAAAAAATTTCCGTGATAAAGATAAACCCACAGGAATGACTAGAGAAGAATACATGAATCAGATCTTTTCAGAAGTTGATCAAAACGGAGTTGTAGAAACTTTGTTAAGTAAAGTTAAGGAATCTATAAAACAAAAATATAATTTAGATAGCGAAATTAAAGAAAGAGAGTTTGATTATACACCAAATAGCGGTGTTCATGTTCACCATATTTTACCACAAAGCTCATACCCACAATTTTCTTTATCTAGAGAAAATTTAATATGTCTTACCCCAGGTCAACATTTATCTCTAGCTCATGAAAAAGGCAATACAAAAAGAACGAATGGAAAATTCCAATTGTTCTGCTTAAAAAGAAAATTAGAAAACATAATTACCTCTTTAAACAATGGGGAAGATTTTTATAATTTTGATGAATTTTTGGAAATGATAAAATCTTTTGATTTAACCTTTTCAATTATCGAAGCTAAACCTAAAGAAGTTTTGGTTTATCTTGATACATTGTATTCAAATAATAATTAAGCTCTAACCCCAAAAAAGAAAACAGAATTGTTATCTATGTTAAGAGAGCGGGTTCCAAAATTTCTTGCTACTTTATAAAAATCAATGAACTCATCTGAATTATAATAAGCAAGATCTTCTTCTGTTATCTCGGCATTATTTTCTTTCGGAAGCAAAATAGCGACGGAACCATCAACAATAGTGTTTTCTGGCAAAAAACACGCTCTCGGGTTATATGTTAAATTAGGAACAAGTATCGCATTGGTATTATTCATATATTTACAAATTGAAAGATTGTTGCACTCATCTACATAAGAGTCATAATTTTCTATATTTACAATTTCCGTATTACCGATATTTCTTGACTTTAAAACTCTAACTTTTCCTTTCGGTTTTGTTATTTTTTTTGTAATTTGTCTATCTCTATAAGCGGAAAAAATATTAAATTGTAATTTTGAAGCAACTTTATCAAAGAAATTATCTCGATAAACTAACCAATAGGGAAAATCTTCCGAACAAATATAATCTTGGTCTTTAAAACCTATTTCATTTTTTACATACGATTCAACTAAAACCCTGTTATCACTTTTTTTGTTTTTCGTATCTATTATCAAACTTATTGTTTCTATTTTTACACCCTTAAATCCTTTTTCTCCATAATCAGTTATTTTTGATATAGGAAAATCAGAAACCAATTTTCTTGTATCATTAAATTCTGGAGCAGAAAGAAAACTTTTTGGAATTATCAAAGCAACAACATCAGCTTGAGATATTGATTTTTCTAAAAAGAAAGAAAAAAGATTATTTGTTTTAGTATTTATCTTGTCTTTTTTATATTCTTCTAACAATCTTTTATCTTCCGTTATTTTCCCAAAAGGAGGATTACCCACAACAATATCGTATTTATCCATAAAATCTTGGAACAAACCATTTCTACCAAATAACAAAAAGTCTTCATTTATGTAATTTATTTTAACATTATCAGGTATATTTAATTTTTTTGATAATATTTTTAAGATATCAATTGCGTTTTTATCTATATCCACAACATCAATTTGAACACTTGGTACAGTTTTATATTTTTCAATTAGTAACGGCAAAAAATTCCCTGTTCCAACAGAAGGTTCCAAAATTCTAACTTCGTTTTTGTAAATTGATGCGTCTGGTAAATCTTTTACAACTGTAAAGCATATATCTTGCCTTGTATAATAAGCTGCGTGTTTTAATCTATGTGCATTTGCTAATTCAACAATTTTAGATAATTCAGCAAAGGAATAATTTTTTAAATTTTTATTTAAAAATTTTTTTAACTCAAAAGCGTTGTTTAAATTTTCTAATTCAATTATTTTTTCAACATCCTTTTCATCAAGAAAATCTTTTTGAATTACATTTTTTATTTTTTTAGCAATTTGTTGAAAAATTATAGTAGGCACAGCTTCGCCTATAGATTGGCGAATATTTATCTCTTCTTTTTTCAAAAATCCCCTTTTTTCTTTTTCAGATATTTTATTTAGTTCACTTTCAGGAATATTTGACCAAACAAAAGAGTCAGGTATAGACATCAATTTCATCAATTCTCTTATACTAAAAACTCTATTGTCCGAAGGGTGAATAGTTGATTGGCTTGCTAATATATCGTTTCTTGTATGAATACAAGCTCCATGTTTATCCCAATAACATCGAGTATATTTATCTCCGTTTTTATTAGCATTAAGAACAATTTTACCATTTTCAATTTTATGAGGTTTTCTTTTTTCTTCCTTATTATCAAAAGCAGATTCTCCTTCTTTTATTTTTTCAATCCAAGAAACCATATGTTCTGCATACGGTCTAAAATTATGATAAATATCTGTTTCGTCAATTTGCCCCATAGAGTTTAATTTAGGAAGATGTCCAATTACTTCTTTGATAGTTTTTTCTTTTTGTAATTTTGGAAAAAAATCTAAAGGGGTAATTTCTTTTATATCTTTACGAACCCCCAAAACAAGGGTTCTTGTTCTGCTAGACGGATTACCATAATCTTTAAAATTCAAGATTTCATAATGGATATTATATTTTCCTCCTAAATTAAGTTCTATTGCTTTTCTAATTTTTTTGTCATTCAAATCAACATCAGTACAAATACTGTTTAGAAAAGCTCTAACATTTTCAAATACAAAAAATTTAGGATTTATTTCATCAACCAATTTCACAGACTCAACAACAAGAGAATTTCTAACCAACTCATTCTTTTTTTTATGATTTGCAACAGACATCCCCTGACAAGGTGGGGTTGCAATTAAAACATCTAATTCTTTAACACCGTGATTTTTTTTCCAAAAAGATATTTCGTTATTAATTCTGTTTTTCGTTTCTTCTTTGGTTATATCATCTGCTATATAACCAGAATCATAACGACATTTATTATTATGTCTTTGAATATTTAGTCTTTTCTCTATTATTTCAACACTGGCAATACACTCAAAATCTTCTAGTTTAAATCCGTAACACCCAACACCCGCACTACTAAATAAACTTATATAAGTCATTGGTTTTTTCAAAATCATATTTATATTATAAAAAATAAAACCTTCGTTGGGAAGGATTCGAGCTGTGGGTAAGTTGTAAAATGCTAATTTTTTAAAATACTGACAGGATAATAAGACTTAATTAGCCTTATTTATGTTTAGTTTTATCAACTAAAACAAAGGTTCGAGCTTTTCTTCCATAAGGAGGAACTCTCTCACCTTTTGACAAAGTAATTTCTTGTTTCATTCCTGAAACTCGATATTGCCCAGATTTGGGTGCTTTGCCACCGGTTTTTATTTTAACCATGTTATCTTGATTACATTTAACTAATAATCTGAGGGCTTATCGAACCTCTCGCCCCCTCGCTAAAACTCAACAAAGTTTTAACGAGGGGGAGGAGGATAAGTTGATCCCTTAGAGAACAGAAAAAGAGGCTCTCAAGTATCCTGTCAGTATTTTAAAAAACTAACTAAAATTTATTTTAGCATATTTTGTGTGCTAAAATAAACTTATGAATCTCTTAGCCTTAATTTTAGTCGTAATAACAGGAATTATTATCGGGAGTTATTTTGGTGCGCGAAAGAAAGAAGGATTGATTTTGGGGCAAGCAAAGAAAAAGGCGGAAAATAAAGAAAAGATTTTGGAATTTTTGAAAACCAACGAAAAAATCACAAATAATGATATTGAAAAATTGTTGGGGGTATCTGACGCAACAGCAACAAGATATTTAAACGAATTAGAAAAAGAAGAAAAAATCAAACAAATCGGCACGGTCGGTCATGCCGTATATTATCGCTTAATATAGCCACGAAGTGGCTGAACGGCTCAACTCGTTGAGCCGTTGAAATATTAAATAATGGATGAAGAATTTGAACAAAATAAATATGCAAAAAATTATCTAACCAATAGAACATATGTTGGTGAAGCGGTAATGGTTAAAGATTATGTTTCTGGCGGAATGTTAGAAAAACGATATATTAAAAAAGTTTTTGATATTGAAGATTTTCAAGAATTTTATAAAGATACTAAAAATAAAAAAATATGTAAGGTTTTAAGAAGAGGACAGAGACAGCTGGTCTTAGCTATAGTAGATAAAGATAGTAGAAATTTTTCATTGAGAATCCAAAGATTTACAAAAGAAACAGGAATGCCTCATTGTCAGTCTTTTAGTTTTCATAGTGGAGCACTTATTAAACTCATAGAATTTATAGACTCACTTGGTTTTATAGATTTTAGCAACAAAAGTTATTTTAAGATAGATGATAATGATATAAAAAAACAAAAACAATTTTGGCTTGATAATCAAGATTTAATGAAATCTATAAAAAGATTCGATTCTAATTTATTAAAATCTATTTTAGATAAAATAGAAAATGATGAAATTAAATTTAAAACCATTATCGATTCTTTGTCAGATATTCAACTTGATAATTTAGAAGCAACAATTAAACAAACTACTTACAAAAAATCTATTGAAGATTTAAATCAACTTTTGAATTTAGAAGACGCTGGTAATATCGTTGAAGATATAAAATCTATTGAAGATTTAAATAAATATAAGGCAGGTCAGCCCGAAAAAATATTCCAAAATTGGATAGATGAAAATTTATGGGTTTTTGGGGTTGAATATTACAAAAAACACAATTGGAGAATAATCGATGATACACCCGATAATAAATCTGAGGCAGATTTGGTTATGGAGACCGTTGATGGCTTTATAGATCTCATTGAACTAAAAAGACCAAAGATAAAAAATCCATTTTTTATTTTTGACAAAGATCATAAAGCATATTATCCATCTTCTGAATTATCAAAATCAATAGGGCAATGCTTGCTGTATCTCAAAAAATTAGATGAGCAAAAAAATAAAATCGAAGATAGCAAAGAAACAAAAGTTTTGAAACCAAGAATAAAACTAATTATAGGTAGGAATAAAGATTTTGGAGATGAAGAAAAGAAAGCGTTAAAAATGTTAAATTCTAATTTACATCAAATTGAAATAATAACTTACGATGATTTATTAAAAAATGGAGAAATAATCACTTCATATTATAGTGAAAAAACATAAAGCTATGACCGAACAAAAAAACCAAAATCAAGAAAACACAACTGAAGAAAATCCTGTTTCGGCTCTGCCGAAACAGGAGGCTGTTGAGAGTGTTCCTGTTGTCGAAGAAACCTCTACTCCGAACGAAATGCCGACAGAAGAAGAAATTAAAGAACCGCAAGTTGAACAGGTTGAGGTTGAATCACAACAAGCAGAAATTCCAAAAGCAACAGAAACTCCCAAAGAAGAAATTGTGGAGGAATCTTCTCAAATTGATACACCAACAGAAATACAAAATGAAGAAATTTCTCAAACTGAAAAAGTTGAAGAAATCCAACTTCAACCTACTCAACAAATTCAAAATGAACAACCCCAACCAACCCCACAAACTCAACAACCGCAAATTATTGAGAAGGTTATTTATCAAACTCCACCTAATTTGATTCAAAATTTACTCAATAAAGCACGGGCAAAAATTCAAGAGAGGAAAAGAAACAAACTAGATAAGATAATATCGCTTTTTGAATCAAGTCCAAATATTTCAAACTCGGATGTCCAAGAATTACTCCGAACAACAAAAAGAAGTGCAACAAGATACTTAAATATTTTAGAAAAAGAACAAAAGATAATTCAAGTTGGAAATGCTGGTAGAGGTGTAAAATACATCAAAAAAGTGTAAATTTACTCAAAAATCGCTAGATTTTTGAGTTGAGAAAAGGGACAAATGGTGGAATTGTCCCTTTTCTTCTATAAAACCACGCGAAGCGTGGTTTTTGTCGTCTAGGGAGCAATTTTGTGTGCGCTGGGTGGGTTGGGGCAAATACAAGATAAAAAGCGTTTTAGTTTTTATTTGTTTTCGGGAGTGAGCGAGTTTGTGAAAAAAGATGTTGCCAAAGGCAACATCTTTTTCACAACAGAGCGAGCGACGGAAACAAAAGAAACTAAAACACCGCCGAGTCGTAAGAAACGACTTTCTGCGAGCTCGCGAACAGAAACCAACCAAAAAAATTTCTTTACTTTTTCATTTTTCCGCCCCCCAAATTTTAAGACAAAAGGAAAAGAATTTTTTTGGTTGGTTGTCGTTGGAACGAAGTGGAAACGACAAGTCGTTTCGTCTTGTTTCAAGTTATCGATTTAGTGGGGCGTAAGTGGTGGTTTGAAGTTACCTTTTGCTCGGAGCGTAAGAGTTAAACTCAATCGCTTCGCGATTGATTTTCAAAATAGGTTCGAGCGAAGTGGACAATCTCACCGCACGACCAAAATTAAAACAGTGCCTTCGCACTGTTTTAATTTTGTGTCGCTACTTCGGGAGGGTGGGATGAGAACCGAGTGAGTATATTTTTCGGAGCGTAGCGGAGAAAAATACGAGCGAGCGAGGTCACGAGTTCTTAACGAAGACGAGTCCCGAAGGGCGAAGTCTAAGTTTAGAACTGGGGGCCGAATCCCACCCTTTTTCACCCTTTTGAGGCGCGTCCAGCAGTACTTACTATTTTTAAGTCCACAGGGCAAAAAAAGTTAGTAACTGCAGGACGAATCCCTCCACCCTCTAAAATTCTTAAAAAAAATAAAAATAAACTACCCCGCAGCAGAGCTGTTCCCTCACTACGCTCCGCTTCGTATCGGCGGGGTATTTAGGAACTCCGTTCTGGGTTATCTTGAAAACCTACGGTTTTCAAACTTTCCCTTAGCGGATACCCCGATGCAGAGCATCGGGGAATTGGTGATTAAAAAATATAAATGGGATTGATTTTAATACACGACAAATCTCACCCTTATTAAAAAATACCAACCCAAGCTGGTATTCCTAAAAAAATTATGTAATAATTTTTTTAGGAAAAACATAAATACAGATAATCTCACACAAGGAGATAAAAATGAAATTAATAAAATTGAAACACTACGGAAAAGAACCCATTCCAAAATCAAATCAATTAACACGAGCTTTGAATCTCTTTTCGTCACAAAAGAACTTAAATCTTTTTATCCAAAAACTTTTAGACACCCACCTCAAAAAATAGAGGGTGGTGTTTTTTACTTTCCACTTTCAACTTTCAAAACTAACATATATAATTAAATCAATGGAAGGAAAAAATATAAAATGGAAAGCTCACGAATATGAGTTCAAACAAAAAAGCCCAGACTGGTATTGGACTATTTGGATTATTTCTATTGTCTTAATTATTGTATCGTTGTTTAGCGGTAGTCCCCTACCAGCCATTCTGATTTTCTTTTCTGCTTTTGCAATTTCGGTTCAAGGAGCAAGGCAACCAGAAATTATTGATTTTGAGATAAATGATTTGGGAGTTGTAGTTGAGAAAAACAGGTATACTTATGGAAAAATTAAATCATACTGGATTGAACAAGATGAAGATCCTCAAATAATTTTAGAACTGAAAGATTCTCAATTGTTTTCACAAATTGTAATACCATTAGAAAATGTCGATGTTCAAAAAGTTGATGGTTACCTGACAGAAAATCTCAAAAAAGAAGAATCAGAGGTAAGTTTAATTTATAAACTGACAAAATATCTTTAACAAAAACACTCTGTAATACACGGAGTGTTTTTTAATTTTAATTATATGCTAGAATAAAATAACAACGACAAAAATGACGATCGTCATTTTTGTCGTTGTTAGTATTTTTAAAAAGTAAACGAAAATATTATGAATTATGAAACAAATTTGCCTAACACCAAAAGAAAAAGAGTTTTTGAGTAAAGCAAAACCCGTAGAAGATATGAAGGGTGATAATCTGTCAAAAGAAATTATTAAAGGAATAGCTATTGGCGGAGCAGTTGCCTCTATGTTTATTCTTCCAGGAATAGCAATTGGTTATAGGTGGATAGAAGATTTACACAAAAACCACAAAAGAAGACTGCGGGATAATTTAAAAAGGCTTACTGAAAAAGGTTATTTGATTCAAAGGGATGAAAAATATTTTCTAACACCAAAGGGTAAACTCAAACTTTATGAATATGAAATTGAAGATTTGACAATTCCTAAACCTCAGAAATGGGATAGTACTTGGAGAATTATAACTTTCGATATTCCCGAAGAAAAAAGAGTGGCAAGATTGGCATTAAATAAAAAATTAAAAAATCTTGGATTCATTACATTACAAAAATCTGTTTTTATTTATCCTCATCCATGTGAAGAAGAATTTATGCAAATAGGAAAGTTTTTTGGTATTGAAAAAAATATTGTATTTATAAAAGCAAATAAAATAAGTAACGAAAGAGAAATCAAACAAAAATTTAAAAAAGTTGACCTTTTATAAAAACATTTATTACAAAAACATAGTAATGAAAAAATTTTTACCCTACGACGAAAATGACGATCGTTATTTTCGTCGTAGGGTAAAATAATAGAATTTTGTAGTTTTAACAAATCACATAATAATCTTCTTGATTTTTAAGCCACAAAACAATATTCTTTTTGTGATGCTCTCATAGTTCAATGGATAGAACACGGCTTTGCGGAAGCTGAAATCTAGGTTCAATTCCTAGTGAGAGCACAATGTAGTTAAAACTTTGCGAGCAATGCTAAGATAGCTTTGCGGAAGCTAAAATCCAGGTTCGATTCCTGGCGGGAGCACAAAAACAAAAACTCCAAAGATTTTATCTTTGAAGTTTTTGTTATTTAGTTGACTTAGAAATTAACTTAGTTAATCTCGATTTCTTTCTCGCTGCGGTATTTTTCTTAATAACCCCTCTTTTAGCAGCCTTATCGATCGCTTTGTAAGCTTCAGGTAATTTTGTCTCAGCGCCTTTTATGTCTTTAGCCGAAACAAGTCCTTGAATTTCTTTAACAGCATCTTTCATTGCTCTTTTTCGTCGCAAATTAAAAACTCTCTTTCTTTCAGAGCCTCGAAGTGCTTTTTTAGCTGATTTTGTAATTGGCATAATGCAAATATACTACATTATTTTGGTAAAAAATCAAGAAAAAACAAAAAGTTGTTAGTTAAAGGTTGATGTCCAATTGTCAAATATTATTTTATTCTGTTAGAATATAAGTTAAATTAGTCTAATAATTTAAACATTTTGGGTAGATGGAAAACCCATGTTAAATATCGCAAGAGTCAAAAATTTCAATGGCTCATGTATGAGCCGTTGAAATTTTTGACTCTTGCTATCCATTCGTCAGCTGACGAATGATTTAACAGGGTAATATTTTACTAATTCACTTTGCTCATAAGTAAAATATTATGATTTCACAATTAAAAGGAAAAATAAAATATGAAGGAGAAAATTTTGTAATTATTGATGTTGAAGATGTAGGTTATAAAGTTTTTGTATCAAATGACACAAAAATTGAACTAACAAAAGATAACGAAAAAAAGATAATCTGGACCCACCTAATCGTCAGAGAGAACTTACTTGATTTATATGGTTTTCTTGAAAAAGAAGATTTGGATTTCTTTGAACTTTTGATTTCTGTTTCTGGAATTGGACCAAAGTCTGCTCTTGGTATTTTTAATGTTGCAACAACTGACACTTTGGTCTCTGCAATTTCAACCGGAGACACATCCTATTTAACAAAAGTATCAGGAATCGGTAAAAAATCGGCTGAAAAAATTGTTATTGAGCTTCGTGACAAAGTCAAAAAAATCGATACCACCCCAGAAAAAATCCGAGATGATGTCGATGTTATCGAAGCTCTTCAAGCTCTTGGTTACTCAACCAAACAAGCCAGCGATGCTCTGCAACAAGTTGACAAAGAAATTACAGGGACTAGCGAGAAGGTGCGTGAGGTGTTAAAAATTTTAAGTCAATAATTCCAAATTTAGCGAACTTCTGCGTTGTTTCAATAAAAATGTCAGTCGTCGTACTTGGAATACGCCTTCCTTCATTTTTACCTCACGCCTTGAATTTCATCTAAATTTAAAATTATTTTACAAAACAAAAGTTACAGGAAATTCTTGTAACTTTTGTTTTTAATTTACAATTTTCTCTGCCAGTTTATATGTATCACCATGCCCCAACAACCCCAAATAAGACTGTTTTGTATCTTTCTTTCCTTTTGTTTCTTTGATTCTTTTCATCATTCTCTTTTTTGTTACAGTTCTTAACACTCTATGTGTAGAAAAATGAACCCACCCGAGATAATCAACTCCTGATGAAAAAGTTTGAATTGAAACTTTGCGTGGATGTAATTCAAGTTTTAATTTGTTTTGTAAAAATTCTTTCATTTTTGGAAGAATTTTTTTTAAATATTCTTTGTTTTGCGAAAGTATCACAAAGTCATCTGCATATCTAATATAATATTTGACTTTAAGTTTATGTTTAACAAATTGGTCAAATCGGTTCATATAAATATTAACTAGTAATTGAGAAGTTAAGTTTCCAAGTGGTAAACCTTTGTTTGTTTTTCCAGAATTAAAAGATTGAATAATTTCGGATAATAGTAAAACAACATCTTTATCTTCAATATTTTCTTTTAAAATTTCAATCAAAATTCTATGGTCAATTGAAGCAAAAAACTTCTTAACATCACATTTTAAAACCCAAATTGTTTTTGTATGATTTTTTGATTCTTTTCTTCCAAAATATCTAAGTTTGTTTATTGCTTTATGAGTTCCTTTTCTTTTTCTACAAGAGTATGAATCTGCTATGAATTTTTTATCAAAAAAGAAGTAAAGTTTTCTGTAAATAGCGTGGTGCAATAATCTATCTCTTACTGTTGCTTTATGAATATTTCTTGGTTTTGGATCAGAGATATTAAAAGCTTCATATTTTCCATGTTTATATTTTTTATCTTTTAAATCTCTATGTAAACATAAAATATTATCCATCAAATTTCTCTCAAATTCTAAAACATCTTTTCTTTTAGATTTTCCTCTTTTAAATTCTTTCCAAGCTTTCAACAAATTTTCAACAGATATGATATCATCGTATGTATGACTAAATTTAATCATACAAATAATGTTACCCCCCCCCTCAGGGATTTTGCCAGTCCTTGAACGAGTAAAAAATACTTATCGTGAGTGGATAATCATTCATCGCAATATGCCACGGACAGAACGCTTCGGAGTGGGCACTAAAATTGATACACAATTTCTAGAATTGTTAGAAATATTAAGGAGAGCGACTTACACAAAAACAGAGCAGAAAATTACATTACTTCAACATGCTCTTATCCGTATAGACTCAGTGCGTTTTTTCTTGCAATTATCTTGGGAAATGCAACTTGTATCAAACAAAAAGTATATATCTATTAGCGAAAAAATTGATGAAATAGGCCGAATGGTTGGGGGCTGGAAAAAAGGCTTAAAAACAAAAACTTCCCTGCTTAATAACAGGGAAGAAAGATAAGAGTTGCGAGAAACAACCAGATTACCAGCATTCCAAGGATTCGGATTCTCAACCGAATAGGCATTAACGTTCCAGCCATTGTCGACAGAATTCCGATTCGCATTCACGGCCCAGGACAATTTATACAAAACACCCTCCATTCCACCACAATTTGAATATTTTCACACTCTCATTGTTGTATTTTATTTTGAGCAT
>CAZSPC010000018.1:0-13549 GCA_964608745.1 uncultured Candidatus Saccharibacteria bacterium
TTTTTTTTGTACAAAAAAGGGGGGTTTGTGTGCCAAAAAATTCTATGTATTATTTAATATTAAAAATTTTAAAAAGTCAACCCTTTATACTTATTTCGTACTGATATATACTCTAATCTAATGGAATTAAAAGATATCGAAAAATTATCTGAGCTTTGTCGGATTGAAATGTCAGACGAAGAAAAGCAAAAAATCCTTCAAGAAATGGATTCTATTTTGGGTTTTGTGAATCAAATTCAGGAAGCAAAAATCGATATTACCGAAAGGGATGCGGGAGAAATAAGAAATATAATGCGAGAAGATGGAGAACCGCATGAAAGCGGGATTTATACTGATGACCTTTTGCGTGAAGCTCCTAAAACTCGCGATGGATATATAGAAGTTAAAAAAATATTATAACGAGCGTTTAGCGATTAGCGTTTAGGGATGTAGGATATGAATTTTAGCTTTGCTAAAATTCATTTAAGAAAAATCTTTGATTTTTATCTATAACCCTAACCGCTAAACGCTACAACCCTATTCTAATGAAAATTGATCTAAAAACCTTAACCATAAAAAAAGCACACAAGGCCATGAAGAATGGTGATTTTTCTGCACGAGAACTTACTCAAGCTTATCTTGATGTAATCAAAGAAAAAAACGAAAACTTAAATGCTTATTTACATGTTTTTGAAGAAAATGCTTTGAAGCAAGCTGATGAAGCTGATAAAAGATTTAAAGATAGTACAGCTGAGCTAATGACAGGTATTCCGATGGCAATAAAGAATAATATTTGTATTAAAGATGAGCTTACAACCGCGGCTTCAAAAATTTTAGAAAACTATCGAGCAACTTACGATGCAACAGTGATTAAAAAATTAAGAAAAGCTGGAGCTGTGTTTTTGGGCGGTGCTAATTTAGATGAATTTGCTCATGGTGCTTCAACAGAAAACTCTGCATATGGAGTAACCAAAAATCCACACGATGAAACTAGGGTTCCGGGCGGTTCTTCGGGCGGTTCTGCTGTGGCTGTGGCAATGGATGGTGCTTTGGTAGCACTCGGTTCAGATACCGGTGGATCAATTAGACAACCTTCTTCTTTTTGTGGAACTGTTGGTCTAAAAACAACTTACGGAAGGGTATCTCGATATGGTGCGGTTGCAATGGGATCTTCTCTCGATCAAATTGGGCCGATTTCAAAAAATATCGATGATGCAGAAATTGTATATGATTGCATAAAAGGAGATGACAAAATGGATAGCACAACTATTCCAGATAGTTTGTTAAAAAAATCAAAAACAAAAGACCCTAATCCTTCGGACGGGCAAAATAAAATGACAATTGGTATTCCTCGACACTTTTTAAAAGAAGGTGTTGATGAGGAGGTAATGAAAAATTTTGAAGAATCAATCGAAAAACTAGAATCTCTTGGCTATGAAGTTAAAGAAATTGAATTACCAAATATAGACTATGCCCTTGCTACTTATTACATTATTATGCCAGCAGAAGTATCAACTAACTTATCTCGATATGATGGTATGCGATACGGTCTTTTAAAAGAGGGGGATCCTAAACCTGCGGTCGGGCAAGGAAATTTGATTGATGATTATAGAAAAAGTCGTGGTCAAGGTTTTGGATCAGAGGCAAGGAGAAGAATTATGTTGGGAACTTATGTTTTGTCGGCTGGTTATTATGATGCATATTATAACCGTGCGATGGCTTTGAGAGAGTTGTTAAAAGATGATTTTAAAAAAGTTTTTGAACAAGTAGATGTCATTCTCACCCCAACTTCTCCAACCCCGGCTTTTAAAATAGGAGAGAGGGCAGAAGATCCGGTACAAATGTATTTGGCTGATATTTTCACAGTTTCGGCTAATATAACAGGGGTGCCAGCAATTTCTATCCCCTCTGGATTTTCAGAAGTTGACGGCAAGCAATTACCACTCGGAATTCAATTCATGGCTCCATGGATGGGGGAGAATGTTTTGTTCAAAATAGGCAGAGATTTTGAGGAAGCAGAATTAGCTAATTAGAAATACGACACGAATCAACGAAAAATGTAGTGGAAATGGAGTTACTCTTTGATTTAAAAAAGCCGGTGGTTAAAACCACTGGCAATTTTTGTTTTTTAAATTTTAAATATGACAGGGTTGTATGATTCAAAATTGGATGCATAGCGCGGAGCACAAGTGAAATTTTGCGAGGTGTATCGTGAATACAGCGAACAAAATTTCACGAAGTGCGACAAAGCTAGGCGCCAATTTTGGATTATATAAAGTTGAATTCTTCAAACACCTGTCTATACAGCTCAATAATTCTTTTAGCCTCTCTCTTCGATAAAATATAATCAGAACCTTCGTGAGCAATAGTGTTTCTTACCTTGTGTGCTTCCCATGCCTTATCAATTGTTAGAAAATCACTTTTCTCCACACTCCTTAATCGCTCTCCAAGATTTTCTCCTTGATAACCCATTTTTACAGTCATTTCATCAAGAATTATATCTGCTTCTAAAATAGCTGTTCGCCATTCTGATTGAGATTCCGTATCTAGATGTTCAACAACTCGAAGCCATCTTTCATTTTGAGTTTCTCCATTTTCCGATTCTGTTTTCAAAACAGTTCCAAAAATGACCTCATCCATTTTTTCCACCTCTTTTATTTTTAAATAATAGTAAACACAAGCAATTGCTAGAAGCATACTTAGCACGAAAGAGATAAGAGTAATTAAAGGCCAGTATTCTCCCATGCTCAATTCAAAACTGCCAGTAAAAAACTGGTAAATTTTGTAAAAAATATATTGGAGATTGATGAAGTCAACATTTGTTTCCATACCTATAAGTATAAAGGATTAAAGGATAAGTATTAAGTACTTTGTGTTGAAAAAATCTTGTGTTTTTTTGGGCTTTATTGTAGTATATACAACACTGTAAAATACTCGTAACGAAGATAGTTTCGTAACTCAGAGTAATAAAATTAGCGGGATGGAGGAGTAGTACCTCGTGAGGCTCATAACCTCAAGGCGTCTGTGCAATTCAGGCTCCCGCTACAAACAATTTCAGAGCAAAGCCTTGCCTCTGCCCGAAGCGTAGTGAAGGGTGCGGCGAGGCTTTTAGCTTGAAATTTTTTTCTATAAACTATAAACTATAATCTACAAACTTTCAAATACGTCGATGTAGCTTAGTTGGTTAAAGCGGGCGTCTCATACGCGCCAGATCGGAGGTTCGAATCCTCCCATCGACACAAAAATAACGAAACAAATAAGTTAGTATTTGTGGAGTATGTTTTTGTAGTCAATGGGAGGATTCGAAACGAAGCGAGTATGGAGGAGGGCGATAGCCCGACGAACACGAGCGAAGCGGGACAGCGAGTTCTTGATGAAGACGAGCCTGACAGGGCGAAGTCTGAATTTAGAACTGGAAGTCGAATCCTCCCATCGACACAAAAAAAGTATCGCACAAGTATCATACCTGTACGATACTTTTTATGTTTTTTATAGAAAACTCTTTAATTTTGTCGAAAATTATGTATAATAATCTAAGCAATAACTTGTTTTTACAAAGAAAAAAAATAAGGTTTGATGATTATATAGAAAATAAATAATTTTGCGGGCGTAGCTTAGCTGGTTCAAAGCGCCTCCCTGTCACGGAGGAGATCGAGGGTTCAAATCCCTTCGCTCGCGCATAAAATAGTTAAATCCCAGTCTGTAAGACTGGGGTTTTACTATTTTACCGTGGGGAGGCATTTGAAAAGAGCAAAGTATGTTTTTGTGTTAACATAATAAATATGAAATATAATCTAAGAAAAGCAAAAGATAAAGATCAAAAATTTTTATTTAAAGTCTCTTCTCTGGCAATGGAGTCTGTAAGTACAATAACGAATCCAAAAAAAAGTTTAAACTTAGATAATGATATCGAGTTTAAAAAGTATAAAAAGAAATTTAATATAAATCAGATTAAGATTATTCAATGTGAAGGAAAAGACATCGGAAGATTAAGGGTTGTAAGGAGTAAAGAATTTATTTATATAGGAGGGTTGCAAATATTACCAAAATTCCAAGGTAGAGGAATAGGGAAAGCTGTTATGGGTGACTTAATAATAGAATCAAAACAAATAAAGGTACCAATTAAATTAGAAGTTCATCATGTAAACAACAAAGCAATATCTTTTTATACTAAAATGGGTTTTCAGGTAATTGATGAAAATAAAAAACAAAAAATAATGGTTTATAAACCTTAAACCAAAGCTTATAATTTTAGTTTTATTATATTTTGATATAATGTATATCTTAGCTAGCCGTTGTAGCTCAGTCGGTAGAGCACTCGAATGGTAATCGAGAGGTCAGCAGTTCAATTCTGCTCAACGGCTCATGGTAGACATCAAAAAAAGAATATCAGAAGTTTTTAAAAAAGGTTATCTAATGAGTCTTGGAACAGTGGATGACAAAGGTGTTTGGGTTGCTGACGTTATTTATATACACGATAGTGATTTTAATATATATTGGATGTCAAAAACTTTTGTTAGGCATTCAAAAGCGATTGATGAAGAAAATAATAAAGTAGCTGGTACAATTACAGTCAATGACAAAAAAGATGAGCTAGCTTTACAACTTGAAGGGAGAGCTGAAAAAATTGAAGGAGCAAGACTTAGTTTGGCCTCAAAGATTTTGAAAAAAAGAGGTCTTGAAGTATTAAGACATCCAAAAGAGGTACTCAAAAAAGATTATTCTTGGTATAAACTTACCCCAACAAAAATTTGTCTTATTGATGAAGAAAATTTTGGTAGAGAAAGAAAAGAGATGGACTTATAAGATAAAATAGTATTAAATTAAACTGATATGTCCAAAAAATACGACCTAGAAAAAATAACAGACTTTCTTTATGAAGCAGGAATGCTGGCCAATACTCCTCGTAGTGGTTTCTTTTTCTTGGGTAGTGGGAAACAAAGTGTGGCTGAGCATATTAATCGAGTTTGTTATATTGGGTTTACTTTGGCTATGATGACGGATGATGTTAATACTGCAAAAGTTTTAGAAATGTGCCTTTTCCACGATATTACAGAGACGAGGATTTCTGATCCAAACTATGTTCACCAAAAATATCTAGAACGAAAAGAGCAAAAAGCCATTGATGATTTAGCTGAGGAGTTTCCTTTTGGTGGAAAAGTTAAACAAATTTTGAAAGAATATGAAGAAAGAGAAACCAAAGAATCTAAGTTAGCTAAAGATGCTGATAATCTTGAATGGATTCTTTCTCTTAAAGAGCAGGTGGATGTGGGGAATGAGAGGGCAAAAGAATGGATTATTCCCGCAACCAAAAGATTGATGACAGACGAGGCAAAACAATTAGTTGAAGTTATAACCAAAACAGACTCTGACCGCTGGTGGTTTGAAGAAAAGGATAGTCAGTGGTGGGTTAATCGTAATAAAGAGTAAATTTTGATGAGCAAGTTGTATGTAATAGCAACTCCAATAGGAAACCTTGAAGACATCTCGTTTAGAGCGGTGCGGATTTTGGGTGAAGTTGATACAATTCTTTGTGAGGATACTCGGGTGACCAAAAAACTTTTACAAAAATATAATATTAATAAACCAACACTGTCATACCACCAACATAGCAAGCTTTCCAAAATAGAAAAAATTTTTGATTTGCTCGAAGAGGGGAAAGATTTAGCACTTGTTTCGGACGCAGGAACGCCAACAATTTCTGATCCAGGTTCGCAACTTATTTCAAAAATCAGAGAAAAATTTAGGTCCCGGGGACCTAAATTTGTTGAGATAATTCCAATTCCGGGTGCAAGTGCATTGACTACTGCTTTATCTGCGAGTGGTTTAAATGCAGATCAGTTTGTCTTTTTAGGATTTTTACCACACAAAAAAGGTAGAGAAACATTATTTAAAGAAATAGTAGATACAAAACGCGTTGTAGTATTTTACGAATCACCACATCGTATCATCAAAACCCTAAACTCTCTCCAAAAACACTTGGAGACCGGGTCTCCAAGTAGGAAGGTTGTAGTGGCGAGGGAATTAACAAAAATTTATGAGGAGATTCTTTCGGGGACAGTCGAAGAGTTGTTGGTTTACTTTCAAAAAAATTCGGAGAAGATCAGGGGTGAGTTTGTAGTGATGCTTGACAAACAATAGTCTTTTTGGTATATTCTTTATCAGATTTAGGGCCTCTAGTTACCCCTCAAGTAGGACACTCGTTAATAATAAATAATACTCATTTGGTGTTCTAAAATCAATAATCTCTCTTGGTCTGTCATTGAGAAAGGAAAGTATTTCTTGTTTTTCTTTCTTAGTTACAGAGGATATATCTCTTTTTTTAGGAACAAAACATCTAATCCATCTATTTGTATTCTCCACAAGTCCTTTTTCCCAAGAATGATAAGGATGTGTGAAGTATATTTGAGTATTTAACATTTTCTCTATTGATTTCCAGTGTACAAATGATATATCATTATCAGTGGTTATTGAGTTAACTTTAATATCCAAAAACATTTTAGAAAGCGCCATATTTACTGTGTGGCGTTTTCTATTTGGCAAAATCTCAATTAGTGTTTTCTTTGTTAATCTATCTACTGCTACAAGAAATACATATTTACTTTGTTTAGATACAATAAAATCTAATTCAAAATCACCAATGACTATTTCCTGCGGTCTAACATCAATATACTTTCTATTATCTTTTGGATTATTGTATGAATATCTTTTTCTGCCTGATTTTTTGTTATTCCAACTCCAGAATAGTAGATAATCTAAACCTCTTCTATCTGTAAATTTATATATAGCTTTAGGTGAACAAACTATTTTGTAGTTTATCTTTAAATATCCACTGATTTGCTTTGGTGACCACTTTTCTCTTAATTTTTTCTCAACAAACTTTATCAAAAATTTATCCATTGATACTTTCAAACATTGTCTTTTTGATCTCCAACGCTTGTATCCTGCTTTCTTGTGGGCTTTGTTTGCTTTATATATACCCCAAACACTATTCTTTTTAATTTCTCTACTTATTGTATTAGGACTTCGTCCTAATACTTCTGCTATATCTCTTATACTTACTTTTTTGTTAAATAGCTTCTCTATTACATACCTTTCTTCGTAAGAAAGGTGTTTGTATTTCTTTTTGCCAACTTTGGCCAAATCTTTTTTGTTTTTCATAAGACAATATTTTACTACTGTCCTACTTCAAAGGTAACTGGGAGCGGGGGAATAAAATAGTCAAAAAATAAAAAAAGGAGGTTGTTATGGCTAAGCCTAATATTACAAATCTCGGGGCGATTGTGGTTCAGTTTTCTTTTTCGTCTTCTAAGGTGGTTCCAAATAATTTTGGTTTGGAACCAAAAGAGAAGATAAATCCTTTTATAAGGAACGGGAAGGTTGTTTTTAGCAATGAGGAGGGTAGTTGTTCGGTCAAAAATCTTCCTAAAAAACTTGTCGAGTACGGATTTGAATTGGCAACCGCAAGATATTTTGTGGTTGAATCCGACAAGAACGACAGGCGAGTTTTTTATCAGGTAAGATTTGTTTTTGTTCCGGCCGAAAAACTTCTTCCCGAAGCGCATAATCTTGGGTTGGCTGCGAGTCTGGAAGATTGCAGGTCTTTGTTCGAAGGTTTGTGCAAAAAAAGTTTTTGGGAAAAGGCAAGATGTTTTGCTAATCCTGGGAATAAACTGGCAGACAAGAAGCCTTTTGTCAGCTTCAACTTTGCTGGTCTACAGCCGGTTGATCAAACTAAGGGGATTAAGCCAACTTCTGAGGTGAAACTTCTCAAGACGAAGTTTGGCTTGAAACAACTTTAATCCAATAATCCATAAAGCCGATGTACTTGCATCGGCTTTTCTCATTTTATTTTTTCGCGTATAATGTTTGATATGAAAAGCTTATCAATATCAGGTATATTAATCGCCCTAATCCCATTCCTTGGTTTTCCGGGAAAATGGGAAACAATATTTTTTGTCATTCTAGGTCTCTATGTCTTCGGAAGATCCTTTTATCTTTTTAGATTTGAAGCTAATGGGAAACAAGCACGAGACGAAATTATCAATTCGTCATTGCGAAGCGAAGCTGAAGCAATCCAGGAAAATATTGAAAGCGAAGAAGAAGTTGAGGGCGAAGATGCTATCGAAAGCAATAATAATGATGACGATCCGGACGAAGAAAACGAAGGAAGTGATTCTGATGAATCAGAAGGTGTAGACGAAGATGATAATGGCAATTTGGAAGAAGAGATTAAAACAGGAGAAAATGATGAAACAGATGAGAAAGATGAAGGGGGGCACGATGAAAAAGAAAAAAATAACTAAAAAATTATGCTTTCTTTTATAACAAATTTATCAGATACAAAAATTTTGATTTTATTTGGTTTGCTTATTGTTCTTATCATTATTTTTTTAGTTATAATTTCAGGTAATATAGATTTTCTGTTTAGAACTTCTCCAAATAAAAAAGCAAATGCTTTTAGTCAGGTAAAAATTGATGATACTCTAAATCAGGAGTTTTATCATTTGCCAGAATCTTCGACTCTATGGGTTTTGATTCCTTATTTAGGTGAGAAAATAGGGATTTCTAACAACTTGAAAGAAGATATTGTTGACAGAGGCTTTTCTTATTTACACTATCAGTTTCCGCGAGAAATTTTATCTTCTGACTATGGGTTAACTATAAATAATTTCAATAATATCAACGATTTAATTATAGAGGATATAAGAAAGGTGAAAGAAGAGTATGAATTTTCTGAAATTCATATAATGGGAGCAAGCGTAGGAACATCAAATCTATTTACTGTTGTGAATAATAATAGTGATTTGTTTACAAAAGTTGTTGCAATTGTGCCGGGAAACTCTTTAGCCGAATGTACTTGGAAAGGTATTTCTAGTCAAAATATTAGGAAGGGGCTGGAAAAACAAAATATAAACCTCCCGTTTTTAGAAGAACAATGGAAAGATTTTGCTCCTCAAAGTAATTTTGAAAATTTGAAAGACAAAAAACTTTATATCTATCTTTCAAAAGCAGATAAAGTAATACCGTATGTTTGTGCTACTAAGCTCGTTGAGTTGCTGAGGCAAAATGACATTCCTTTTACTCTGAAAGAAAATAAATATTTAGGACATTATGGTACTGTGTATAATGCGTATTTTAATCCAGATTTTTTAGATGATGAAAAACAAGAATCAGAAAAATAAACAAATCAAATTTTACGCAATAGGAGGTGTTTTTCTTGTTGCGTTTTTGTTTGTGTCTTATTCCGGTTTGCCTAAGATAATTTCTACGAAATATAATAGTGGTGAAAACGCCACAAGTACATCCGATAAAGTTGTAATTCCTAAACCAAAAGTAGCTAGCCATGTAAAAATACCGGAAGCTGTAAAAGCAATCTATATGACAGCTTGTGTAGCTGGCACACCCTCTTTGAGAGATAATCTTATTAATTTGGTTGAAACAACCGAGCTAAATTCTATTGTTTTGAATATTAAAGACGAGACAGGAAAGATAGGTTTTGATACGGGTAACCCAAAGCTAAAAGATGTTGAAGCTCAAATTTCGGAAGGAGAATGTAAGATTGGTGACATCGAAGCACTTGTTGAGTTAATTCACTCAAAAGGGATTTTCCTGATTGGTCGCCTTCCTGTTTTTCAAGATCAGTATATGACAGAGAAAAGACCTGATTTGGCAGTAAAAAGAGAAAGTGATGGTGGTGTATGGTCAGATAGAAAAGGTATTAGATGGTTGGATGCTGGATCGAAAGAAGTTTGGGATTATGTAATTGAAATCGGAAAGACATCCTATAATCTCGGATTTGATGAACTAAATCTTGATTATATTCGCTTTCCATCAGATGGTGATATGAGAGATATTTATTATCCGTTTAGTGAAGAAAAAGTAAATGCTGATCCAGAATTTGGGAAAGCGAAAGTAGTCCGAGAATTTTTTGCTTATTTCAATAATGCTTTTAAAGATACAGATGTCGTGTTGTCCGCTGACCTTTTTGGAATGGTTACTACAAATACAGACGATTTAAACATTGGACAAATATTAGAATATGCTTCACCTTACTTTGATTTCATCGCTCCAATGGTTTATCCATCTCACTACCCACGCGGGTTTAATGGTTGGCAAAACCCAAACAATTATCCTTATGAAGTAATTAAATTTTCAATGGATGAAGCGGTAAAAAGATTGGTGGTAGCCAGTACAACTCCTTTACAATTAAGACCTTGGTTACAAGATTTTGACTATGGCGGTGATTATGATGTAGAAGAGGTGAGGGCACAGATTCAAGCAACATATGATGCTGGACTAACTTCTTGGATGCTTTGGTCAGCTTCTAATCGTTATACCACTGGTGCTTTAGAGAAGTAATTTTAAAACTGGCGCAATCTGTTAATGGTTTGTAGTTTTTAGCCAATAGCTTATAGCCTGGAGCTGATAGGATGAATTTTGGCTCCGCAAAAATTCATCAAACGAAAAAACTCGTTTTTTCGTCATTGCGAGCGTGAGCGTTGCAATCTACAAAAATGGTGGGTGTCCGACATCCACCATTTTACTCATCCGCGGGTGTCCTTCATCAGCAAACTGCTCAACAAAGCCATATTCAACGGCTCAATCCTGAGCCGTTGAATTTTTTGCAATTTCAAGTTTTAAAATTTATGTTTTTCTACCTGCAACAACTTCTCTATTTCTATATTTATTGTATACTAAATATATGTCTAAAGACCTTAATACTAACAAAATCACCTATTTTGCTGAAACTGATTTTCGTAATAAACAAACTCCTTTTGGTATAAAAGCATCCGATAGAAGTCGTCATGTTTATATTATCGGTAAAACTGGAATGGGAAAGTCTACTTTGCTTGAAAATATGGCTGCACAAGACTTAAAAAATGGAAATGGAATGTGTTTTATTGATCCACATGGTTCAGCAATTGAGACTTTAATCGACTATATCCCAGAAGAAAGGATTGAGGACGTTATTTTGTTTGCTCCGGGAGATACAGAAAATCCTATATCTTTTAATGTGATGGAGGATGTTGGTCCAGAGAAAAGGCATTTAGTTGCCCAAGGTCTTTTATCTGCTTTTAAAAAGATTTGGGGTGCGGAAACTTTTTCCGACAGAATGGAACATATCGTAAATAACACTTTGTTAGCTTTATTGGAATATCCGGGTGCAACAATGCTTTCTATCCCAAGAATTTTTGTTGACACTGATTTTCAAAAAGATGTTATTAAACATATTACTGATCCATCAGTAAAAAACTTTTGGACAAAAGAGTATGCTTCTTGGGATGATCGATACAGAAAGGATGCTTACTCTGCTGTTTTGAACAAGGTGGGACAATTTACTTCTAATCCAATTATTAGAAATATTGTTGGGCAACCAAAATCGACTTTTGATTTTAGGGAGGTCATTGAGAAAAAGAAAATTCTTCTGATTAACCTATCAATTGGGCAAATTGGTGAGGCTAATGCTGATCTTCTCGGCTCAATGATGAGTACTAAGGTATTTCTAACTGCTATGGAAAGGGCTGATATGGAAAAGCAAGATTTAGCTAAAGCCCCAAACTTTTATTTATATATTGATGAATTTCAAAATTTAGCCAACGATTCTTTTGCTGACATCCTAGCACAGGCTCGAAAATACAAATTGAATTTAACGATGGCACATCAATATATTGAGCAAATGCCAGATACGGTTCGGGCAGCTGTTTTTGGTAACGTTGGAACAATGGTGACTTTCCGAATTGGTTCCATTGATGCTGAAGCTTTTGAAAAGGAGTTTGCTCCGACTTTTTATGCTGATGATTTGGTTAATTTAGGATTTGCTCAAATTTACTTACGATTAATGATTGATGGAATTGGTTCACAACCTTTTTCAGCCCGGACTCTTCCGCCAATTGAAAAGCCAGTAGTTTCTTTTAGAGATGAAGTAATCGAGGCGTCTCGAAAGCAGTTTTCTCGACCAAAACAAGAAGTGGAGGATGAAATTAATGAATGGAATGATAAATCTTTTAAGGTGAGTCGGGCTACTGTTGATAAGGACGGAAACAAATTATCAAAAAAGGGTAATATAAATAAAAAAGGAAATAATTTAAAGAAGAATAATAATTTTAAACAAAATAATAAGTTTAATAAAAAGCCACAACCAGAATTGGAAGGCAGCGATTCTTTGAAGGATGCTTTGGCTACTGCTTTAAATAATAAAAAAGAGGAGGTGGTAAGAAAAAATCCTAGGGAAAACTTTAAGGAAAGAGAAAAAACAAATCACAAGAATAAAGAAATAAACTCTGAGATAGAAACAGAGAATAAGAAAAAATTAAAAGCAGTTTTGGATTATGCTGTTACCAAGAATAATAAAGAAAATGAGGAACAAAAAACAAAAGAGGTGTCGGAGGAAAAATTAAGGAAAGTGCTTGAATAAAATCAACCCAGTAAGTAGTATGGAAAAAATCAAGACGACAGCGCAAAATACAAAAATAAACTTGTTCAGCAAGTTTGTTTTTGTATTGATTAGTTTGTTTCTTCTTCCTATTGTTGTTAATTCTCAGATAATAATAAATGAAATTATGTATAATCCAGACGGGTCGGATACAGGGAGAGAATGGATTGAGATTTTTAATAACGGAAGCGAAACAGTTAATTTAACAGGTTGGAAATTATTTGAAGCAAATGTAAATCACAAAATTAATCCGGCCGAAGAGGGTGGTAGTCTAGATTTGCCAGCTAATGGTTTTGGGATAATAGTTGATAATGTGACTAAGTTTGGAGAGAATCACCCATCTTTTAACGGAATTGTTTTTGATTCAGCTTATTCTCTTTCTAATACTGGTGAATCTTTAATAATCCGAGACAGTGATTTAAACGATATTGATAGTGTTACTTATACATCTGATTGGGGAGCAGACGGGGATGCTAATTCTCTACAACTTGTTGATAATGATTGGCTTGCAACTAATCCAACAATGGGTAGTCAAAACGGATTAGTTGAAAACGAAGATGAAGAAGAAAATAATCAAAACGAAGAAAGTTCTAACCAAACAGAATCGAATTCACCAACATCTCAACAAATTTTTGCTGATGCTGGTAATGATCGAAATGTAATTGTTGGAGCTGATTCGATCTTTGGGGGAAAGGCCTTTGGAATTTCAAATGAACCATTACAAAATGCAAGATATATTTGGTCTTTTGGTGATGGTAATTCTGGTCAGGGTAAGAACATTTTACATACTTATTCTCATCCAGGAGAATATGTTGTTGTTTTAAATGTCGTATCTGGTGAATATTCAGCTAGTGACCGGTTAATTGTTATAGCCCAACCAGCCGACATTATTATTTCATCAGTTGATTTAGAAAGTAATTTTGTTGAACTATATAATAAGTCTAAATATGAATTAAATTTATCTTGGTGGAGAATTAAAATAGGAAATGATTATTTTACTTTACCAAAAGATACAATTATTTTGGCAGGTAAAAAAGTAAAATTTTCTCCTCAGACAGCTGGTCTAAAAATTTCAAACATTAGTCAAGTCTCCTTACTTTATCCAAATGGCACAATTGCCTATTACTATGATCC
>CAZSPC010000019.1:0-10922 GCA_964608745.1 uncultured Candidatus Saccharibacteria bacterium
AAAAATAAACGCCAGTTCTTACGAACTGACGTTTATTTTTTACGATTTGTGACCCAATTGCTTGGCTTTCAGAACTTGCTAATGATAAGGATTATATCAAAAGTTCAATAGAAAACCTACAATCTGTTTTGGTATAAAAAAGCCCCGACCGAAGTCAGGACTTGTATGCAATAAAGAATTGCGAAATTGTTAGTGGTTTTGTATTATCACTCCATCACCACCTTTGGCTAAATCAGCCATTGATTGCTCAATCATTGTTGGTCTGCGATAAACTTTTCCTTTACCATTTTCGTCTGGCAACCAAGAACCAGCGTAATCTGCTCCTGTGTCGGCACAGGTTGTTCTGCCACAACCAACAACTGCCATTCTCTCTTCATTATAGATTACTGCATTTTCGGGAAGCACGAATTTTTCTCTATCTCTCGGAGAATAAAGAGTGATTATATCTCCGATAAAGATAGGTTCTTTGCACCAAGCACAACAGATTGCCATTTTACCGATACAGTCAAGGCAATAATCTACCGAGCCGTCCTCGTTTACTGGCATTTTTGTTGTGATTGTCTGACCGAAAGCGGTAACTTTACCTTTGATTTTGGTCTCGTGTCCGCACTTAGCGATTTTCTTGCCAAGAGAGATACCGCCCGCTCTTTTGTCGGATTGCTTTCTTTTTGACAGAAAATGAAGCCAGACGAACATCAAAATCGTTACCGCTCCACACCCAATGATAATAACCTGTAATTTTTCCATTTATTGCCTCCTTGTCGGCTGATTGAGATTTCAAAAATTCCTATGTATTTTTAGCATTTTTAACACCAAAAGTAAATCAAATTGAAGAAAAATCGCTCATTTTTGTATATTTCTTTGGTTCGGGTGCATTGGGTAGCCTTTCGCCAAATATGTTGCAATTAGGGTCATTTTTGACTGGTTGAGAGGTGTTTTGTTCTTCTCTTTGTCTTGCCATTCTTTTTAACATAGCAGGACTTGGAGGAACACTATCAAGTAATTCTTGTAACTCTTGTATTTTTTCTCTGGGAATTGCAGAAAAATCAATCTTTTGTTCTTGTCTTTTAGGTGTTTCTATAACTATCGCTTTTGGTTTAGATTTTAGTTCTTTGCCGTCATATCCATAACCATATAAAAACAATTCTCGTTTAACAGCAAGGCTATCAAAAACCTTGTGCGGTTGTCTACACATTGCCTTGCTGTATCCTGCTTTTCTCATAGCCTCTGCTTTACTTTTTCTCCCATCTCTAATCCAAATATCCATTGCCATTTTTTGACGAGCAGTAATAGGCTTTATATCTTCGCTAAATATATCCATAACCAGATTTTAGCATATTCTCTGGTCGCCTGCCTGTCTATTTGCTACCAAATGCTACCTTTTGCTTACTTTTGTAATTCCAAATCACCAATTACTTCTTTTAATAAAGGTAGAATTCCTTGAAAGTAAGTGGATAGTTCATTCTTTTTTTCTGGGGTATCTGCATTTCTTATTATTTTATTCCATTCTGCTTTCAGTAATGTAGGTTCTCCCCAAAGACTTGTTAAGTGAAAAGATAGTTTGCTAATTATATAATCTTTATCCATACGCTTTCCCCTCAATACCAAAGGGAAATACTTTTCATCTATAAATAATAATTCATAAACATTAGCACACGCCTCAGTTTTTCCAAGTGTAACTTCTGCCTTTCCCTTAAAAAATCTATGTTCAAAATCTTCCCATATAGCAGGGCTTAAAGTTTTGTTTTCTATTTCTGGGAGTAAAATCTTCTCAAAAAACACCGACAGAGTTTTATACGCGAAAGTAACGAGTTTTTTATCTCTTTGGTCATCTGGATTTTTTCCTGCGTGAAATAAGTTATTTCTTACATAGTTCCAAAACTCAATTACATTTATAAAATCATTCTCATCATTTATAATTCCTTTATTAGCATTAAAATAATTATCACAATTAAATTCTGAACAACTCCACCATTTCTTTTTATAGTCCAAAGGCTCTTGTTTAAGGTATTGAACTAATTCCAAAACCGTTTCTTTTAAGTTTTCATCTTCCAGTAAAAGATTTTTCCACTTATCATAATATACACTTTCATTTTTTATTTTTTGTATATAACCCCTTTCGCTTACTTTTCCAAAACAATTTATGATTTCCTGTTCGGTATATTTATATTTTTTAAGAAAAGCCTCAAAAGCAAGGTATTCAAAAGTATACCGAGAAAAATAATCTTCTTTTGCTTTTTCGTGCCAATTTTTTATTAAAGATATATCAATCATAATTTTACTAAATATCTGTTACTTCTATTTTATTATCACTTGCTACTTTATCCAAAAAGATTTTTCCTCCGTTAATACTTTCTCCAAAACCATAATAATATGAAAGTGAATTTTCATCTCTGTCATAACCCATATAACTCAAAAGAAAATCGTCTAATATCTTTCTCCCTTGTTTCTTTAATAATTCTTCTTTGCCCTCTGGTAAGTTTGGATTATCATAAAAATTTCTTATATGTCCGTCATATAACTTAGGAAATGATTTAGATAACTCACTTAGAATTTCTATGTGTATTTCTTTTGGCTCATTCATAGCATTATTTCCGCTGAAAATTGAAAACCCGAATAATTGCCAATATATTAAAATCATAGCAGGATACCAACCTTTTATATTGCAACCAAAATCCTCTTTAATAATTTTATCTTTTAATTTTTCTAAAAATTCTTTTTGTGAAATTTTATCTTCTCCACGGCTTGTTATATCGGTATAAAACTCTCTTACAGAATGTCTAATTTCAAAATCATCTTCTTTTTTATCATTCAAATCAAAAGACATTAACATTTCTTCGTATATTTTATACAAAAGTTTGCCCGCTCTTTTTCTAACAACTTCGCTCTTTTGATTAAAATCAATACAATAATTGTAATTACGCAATACACTCCTTATCATTTCTAATATATCTTTCTTTTCTTGCTCGCTCGCACGATAAAAAGAACCTAATATCCCCTCAATACTTTCAAAAAAGAAATTTACCAAATTATCATTAAGTTGATATATTATTTTACAATCTTTTTTAGGAGGATATTTTTTACATTCATTATAATTATTTATTAAATTAAAATATCTTTTTATAATTTTCAAAAAAGATAATTTACCATCTGAATTTAGACGATAAAACAACAGTCTATCATTTAACAATATATTTATATTTCCATTTTCAAGTAGTGCCATATCAAAATCATCGTTAGTATTTGGGTAAATATCTTCGCTAATGAATATATTTAAATATGAATTTTGATTATTTAGAGAAGTCAAAAATAATTGATTAAAAAAATAACGAACTTCTCTTACTTGATTGTTTTTTAATAAAAAATTTAATGTTTTTGAAAATATGTAGCCAGATTGAGAAAAATAATTAAGAAAAACTTTACTTGTAAAATATCTATTAAACAATTCTGCGATTTCTTTATTTTCCAAACTTAAAGTTAATAAACTATCAAACACATAGATAATATCTTTTATAATTTCAGAATTTTCGTGAGCATATGTATTGGGGAGAAATCCATCTAAAAACTTTTTTATTTTTTTTGCTTCTTCTTCATCTATTTTCCTTATAGGAACAATTAACCATACAAATAAAGAAATGGAGGAAATCATCAATATAGCCCCTAATATATTTAATATAAAAGAGAATTTGAAAAATTCAGCAAAAAAACAAAGAATTATACTGGAAAAACCAATGTATAATGCAATCCTTTTCTTATTATTATGAATTCTAATTTTCAAAGCCCCCTTGGAAGTAAGTTCTATAAAAGCAACCACAATAGCAAAAGCAGAAATGGCGATACCCAAATTATATGTAGAAACTAAACTAAGAGATAAATCATATTTATCTAATAAAAATTCTTTTGTTATATCTAAAATCTCTAATAAGGTCATATTTTTTAAGGTAAACTTTCACAAGCGATACCATCTTTATCTCTATCTAAGCCGTGAATATCATTAGAGACACCACAATACTCAAAAGTTGCTTGTGCTTCGTCGTGAGTAGTGAAATCACTGCAATTATAAACATTTGAACCGCAATTATTCTTAGCGGGGACTTCTGTTGTTTGCGGTGTAAAAATTTCCTCTAAGGTCGGTGTTGTTTCCGCCACTTCTTCGCAGGCATTGTCAGCCCATAAACCTCTTTTTTGTTCTTTTGCAATTTTTTCTGCTAACTTAAATTCTGTTTGATATTTATAAGGAGTGTTGTAAGTATATTCATATCCGTAACCCTCTTTAATCATCATTTTATTAAAATTCGTTCCGTCTTTTAGAAAAACATAGGCAAGCAATCTGTTATATTTATCTAACTCTCCTTGGGTAATATCTTTTTCTATTCTAACACTTTGTCCTGTTAAAATCTGTTTTGCTTTATTTGAGGCTTCTACTCCAAAACATTCAACTGGTTTACGAGGGTCAACTGTCTCGGGAGTATTCAAACCTATTAAACGCAATGTCTGGCTTTGCCCGTTTATACTCAAAGCAACAGTGTCTCCGTCAACAACCTTTACGACATCATAAAAAATATAACTTGTTTCGGTTTTTTGTTCTGGTTCACTGGTTTGTTCTATAAAATCATTCTGATTATCTTTTACAAAATTAGTATTGCTAACAATAGGTTGTTTTGTAACTTCATCATCTTGTTTCAAACTCTCTGTTGATGTCTCGGTTTGTTGTTGCTCGTTTATTTTTATTTCTTGATTTTCAGCAACATAATCTACTTTTGAATTATCTGAAAATGCTAAAATTGATACGAACAAAACGCTTAAAGCAATCAAGGTATTTCTTTGGAGTAAAAATTTCATATTTGTCTTTAATTATAACAAATACCTGTTATATTACTTGTCTTTTTCTTTATCTAAGACACCATCAATAAATATCTCAGCGAGCATATTTGCACTATCAATATACTCCTGAATTTCTTTATCAGAGTATTTTTCTCCATCTTTTTCCATTATTTCTCTCGCTTGCTCAATAGAAATCATTTTTCATAAAATTATTTAGTGAATATATTTTTAGATTGGTTCAATGCGATAACTAAAATCTCCTTTGGAGTTAAAACTGTAAGCAATGTTTCTTAATTGATACTTATCTTTTTTCAAATCTATCTTAAAAAACTTATCTTCTGCATTATGCTTTCTCAAAACCTCTAATTCTTCTGGTAGAAGTTCATCGTCAAACCAGACAAAGTCTTGTGAAAAATCTATTGCTTCGGTTTTTAATTTATTCCAAACAGTCGGTTGTATTTTCATTCTCTTAATTAAATCAAAATCGTGAGGGTCTAATCTTTGTTTTAGATATTCTAAAACTTGTGTATCGTCTCCGTTTTTACAGTGAGTAGTAAGCCAATGTATTTTACATAAACCATCTGCTTGTAAATTTCCGATAGTAGATAAAAACAAACCAAGACGCAAAGCACCTTTTCCATTATTTTCAAGGTTGTCTAAAACAAGACAGCCATCTATATCCAGCATAATGTTTTTCATAATTATCCGTGTTGTAAATCACTTTCTAAATTTACTGCTATCATTCCGTAATTGGGTTTTTCTTCATTTTCTACAAGACTTTTTATCGTTCTTTCTAAACCATCGGGGTTTCTTGTAGCCCAACGATACAGTTTGGGGAAATCTTTTTCTGTGATTTCAGTATCTAAAATTTTAATTGATTTATTCATAAATTATCTACCTATTTTTGAATTTATTACTCCAAGGCTACTTTTTTCTATTCCTTTAATTAAGTCATTTAGCCTATTGTCATTTTCAAAATCATAACTTGATAATTCTTCTTTCAAAAAAGTCTCTAAAATTTTTCTTGTTTCGTCCTTTTCATTCCTTTTTATTTTCTTACCTAATTTAGATAAAACAAAAACATCTCTCAAAATTTCTTTTTTTATATGTAATCTTAAATCAATAATTTTTTCTGTATCGTATATATCACTTTTTATTTTTTGCTTAATTATTCTTATCTTGTTTTCAGTATAGGTAATAGAAATTATTATTATTGATGTTATTAAAGCAAATAGAATTGATAGCGAACCCCTTAATGTTTCTGGTTCTTTATAATTACCCCAACTATCTGGCAAGAAGAATAAGATACTATCAAAACCGTTAATACAAAAAGTCATAAGAAGTAGAAAAGCCCCAAAATAAAAGAAATTATTTCTAAAAAAAGATACGCCAAAAATAGGATTATCATCTAAATCCCGCTTCGTAATAAAGGAGCGAATAACAATAATCGCTGAAATATATGCGTATACAATAAAAATATCTACCGCTAATTTTATTAAAAAATCCATAGTATTACTTTTGTAGCGGTAACTTTGTATTCAAAAGAAAACAAAAAGCCCGCTACCAGAAAGGCTCCTTACGGAAATCCTCTACCGCAGTTTCCCACGGTAACGTGTCCAACGCCCTGATAACGGGTTGTTTATGTTGGACACGATTTTCATACCATATCCGCTATAAAAATAACGGGGTTAGGTATTAGTTCTTAAAGAACTTGTCTATATTTAATTGTAAGTTTATTATAACACTAAATATGAAAATTAAAATAAATAAAACAAAAACATTAACTGAAAAAGCAGATAAATTGCTTTGGGATTTTGAAACTAAAAGTAAAATGCGTTTTGCTGTTGGCTCTCCTAAAAATGTTTGTGAATACTGGTTTCCTAATTTCCCGTTTCCAAACAAAAACGAAGATAAAAACATAAAAATTATTCCTGTTAACAAAGATAGTATTGTTTTGACCACTGATGAAATTTCAATTTTCTTGCTTGATGTTGTTCTAAAAAATATAGAAGTTTTAGAAAAAAATACTGATGAAATAGAAAAGGAAGACTTCAAGGTTTTATATAGATTTAATCAATTCTTGTTGCATATTCTTCTTACAATATACAAAGATATGAAAATACCAAAAGAGTATGTAAATAACAAAGAAAAAATCACAGAATTGAAAAATATCTTAAAATCAAAAAAACTTGAAGTGGAAAGTGCAAATACAAGATTTCTTTTGAATACATATAAACCCGTAGAAGAAACAGAGGAACTCTTTAATTTATTTAATGATTTAGTTTATATATACAAAGACAAGGAAGAAATACCAAAAGACACGATTGTTTTTAATTTTAACGATGGTGTGATTATTTATAATGACGGAAAACATAAATTTAATAGAGGACACAAAAAGAATGTTTTTAAGGAACTTTGGTTAAACAAGAGAGTAATTAAAAAAGGTATTTTAGAAACAAAAGGTAAAACTAAATCAATGGGATACTTGGCAAAAACAGTCGGCTTTGTATTAAATCCATCTGATTTGACGAAAAAGAAAGAAAAAAGTTTTGAAGAATTACTAAGAAATATAAACCGTTCATTAAAACAAGAAAATATCCCAGCGATAGTTTCTTATGAAGACAAGTCAAAAATACAACTTATTGTAAACACTGGTTAAAAATTTAGATTTTTCTTCCTCCAAAATAACCAAATAAAAGACCATACACCGATAAACCGCCTTGCTTGGCGGTTTTTTCAATATGTGGATAGGTAAAAAAATTTTTTATTGCAGGTAAATTTTACCAATTTTTTAATACAAGAACATCAAGAAGTCGGGAGATGTATTTATAAGTATTAAGAAAAAATTAAGATGAAAAATATATTTCAAACAACAGACTTTAATCTCGTCGCAACTCTTCATTCATTGAATTACAAATTCAATGAAGTTAAGCGTGAAGAAAACGGCAGGGTTATTTTTTGTTTTATAAAAGACGCTCATCTGAGGGTTGTTATTGAAAAATATCAACAAGGAGAACTTTGTATTGAGCCTCAAAAATTTGCTTATTCACAGAAATTTTTGAAAACAATAATTTATTCGGATAACAAAAAACAAGATTATGGCTCAGCGTAGAATGATTAGTTTGAAAGTTGTAGATACAGATATTTTTTTGGAAATGCCCGCAAGTTCTCAACTTTTATATCTACATCTATTGATAAGAGCAGATGATGATGGGTTTGTATCAAATCCAAAAAAGATAATGAGAATAATCGGTGCAAATGAAGATGACCTAAAAGTTCTTATAACCAAACAATTTATCATTCCGTTTGATAGTGGTGTATGTGTCATAAAGCATTGGAGAATGCACAACTTAATAAGAAAAGATAGGTATAACGAAACAATTTATTTGGAAGAAAAATCAAAATTATTTATTGATAAAAATGGTTTTTACTCAACAGAAAAAACAAATGTCATACCAAATGACAACCAAAGGTTACCACAGGATAGGTTAGGTAAGGTTAAGTTAGTTAAGGATAGTTTAGTTAAGTCTAAAAAAACGGAAAAAAGTGAAACAAAAATTGTGAAATTTACACCAAGAGATATGGAAATGACTGATTTGCTTATAAATCTTATCCAAACAAACAACCCCGAATGGCAAATGAAAGGAAAAAGAGATGATTGGGCTGAACATATTGAAAAACTACACAGGATTGACGGTCGTTCTTATGAACAGATTGAAGCAATGATTAGGTGGGTTCAAGCAGATAATTTCTGGCACAAAAATATATTATCAACATCTAAACTACGAGAGAAGTTTAATGACTTAATTCCAAGAATTAAAAACAACGGGGGTAAAGGAAAAACAATTATTGGTTTAGAAAATTTAATTAAAAAATAAAACTATGAGAAATATACCATACAAAATAATTATGAGCAGAGGAGATGATATTCCTCTTGATACAGATGAAATTGAAAAAGTATTAAAAGGAATTGCAAGCGGTCAGCCTGTAATGGTTAAAACAGGCATATTTAATCCAAGTTTTTATGTCTCTATAACAAAAGATGTAAAAAGATGGGCTAACTTCTTAGAAGACATTAAATACCAAGAAAACAAAAAAGAATTGCTGATTAAGGGTGCTCCTCAATTAAAAAATATATTTGAAGACACAGTCTTAAAACTGCAAATAAAAAACTAATTAAAAAATGAGTAATTTACACACAAAACCGAATACTCAAAACACGATAAACGAAAAAGATTTTCGGTTTTTGTGTGTGAATGAAAATTGTTTGGAAATTCAAAAAAATGAAAATAATATCTTTTCAGAAGAAACATTAAAATCAATCGGAGAACTCGGAAATGTTTTAAGAGATATACATACAAGAATGGTAAACTCTGGTTATGTAATCAAAGATGGTATAATTGTAAAAAATGAAAATGAATAAAGACGAACAAATTTTAATAAAAGAAATTGAAAGTGGTAAATACAAAGACTGCTATCTTATTTATAACCGTAAAAGCACAGACGAACCGAACAACCAAAAGAACTCAATTATTTATCAAAAAGCAGAAAATACTCGTTTCTCTAAAAACAAAGATTTACCATTAGCACCTGTGAGTATTAAAAATTTGTGCCAAAATGGTGTTATCTCCGAAAGGCACTCTGGTTTCAAAGAGAGTGATGATTTTTTAATAGAAGAAGATGGAACAGTTAAATATCGTATTGAAAGACCAAAGTTTCAAAAAATGCTTCATTTTCTTAATCAAGGATATTTTAAGGGTGTAATTTGTTTATGTTGGGATAGAATAAGTAGAAACAAGGCAGACGATACAATTATCAGAAAACTTATGCGTAGAGGTGTAGATATAAGATTTGTTTATGCTCACTACGACAAAACAAGTTCTGGTGCTTTACATATGGACGTTGATAGTATGTTTTCAGCACACCATTCAAGAGTTACAAGTGAAAAAGTTACTATAAATACAAGAGATTGCCGAAAGCGTGGAATTTGCACTTACAGAGCCCCTATTGGTTACCTAAACGAGGGAACAATGGAAAACAAGCCTTTTGACCCTATAAGAGCACCTATAATAGCAAGGTTGTTTGAATTGTTTGCTACTGGTAATTGGAGTTTGTCTGACCTTGCAAGATATGCAAACGAACAAGGACTTACATCTGTTCCAATGAGACGAAGAAGAACAGAAGATGAGATACTCGCCGAAGAAGATGAAGTGGCAGAAATAGAAAAAGTTTCTCGTCCTATGACAGCAAACCATATTAGTAGGATACTTCGCAATCCTTTTTACACAGGCAAAATTCTTGATAGTGATGGTAATTATGTAAAAAGTAATAGCCATCAAGCACTTATCAGCGAAGGGTTGTTTGGAGAAGTTCAAGAAATGTTAAAGAAACGAAAAGTTAGTATTTACTATGATGAAAAATTAGACCAACCACTTCGTGGCTTTATGAGATGTTCTAAATGTAACCGTGCCTATACTCCTTATATCAAGAAAGGGATACAATACTACAATGCAAGATGTGTTAATGGTTGTGAAAATGATTTCAGAAACTTTAATTTCAGTTTTATAGAAGAGAAAGTGAAAAAACTTATTGAAAGTTTGTATTTTACAGAAGATGAACTTGCAGAAATAGACGCACGACTTAGCACTGAAATATCTATGGTTGAAGAGAAAAGACAAAAAGAGATTGATAAAATTGAGCGTAGTAAAAAGAAAATAAGAGAAGACCTAAAATATCTAAATACTAATAAACTTATTCTTTTGAAGACAGGTGCTTATACACCAGAGGATTTCTTGACTGAGGAACAAAAACTTAATGATGAATTGAAAGGATTACAAAATCAAGAACAAGCGTCAGATGAAGCAATGCACGAAACAATGAAAGACATAGTTAAACTTTCAGAACTCCTAAAAAACATTGTGCCTTACTACGATTTTGCAAAACCGAGAGAAAAAGAGAGTATTATGAGAATAATCTTTTCAGAACTTTATGTATCTGAAAATATGTTGGAATATAAACTCCAAAACGGATTTTTATGTTTTGAAAACCGTTTTAATGCTATTTGTGACCCTACGGGGAATTGAACCCCGATTTCATCC
>CAZSPC010000020.1:0-10136 GCA_964608745.1 uncultured Candidatus Saccharibacteria bacterium
AAAGCACTCCGAGAGGAGTGCTTTTATTGTATCATGGGGTTTTGTAATTTAGAGTATAAAAGATATTGGAAAACTAAGTGAGAGAGATTTGTTTATGTTAGGGCTTGGTTTGTATATAGGTGAAGGAACCAAAAGTCATTATATTATTAGGGTTATTAATGCAAATCCAAAGGTTATAAGACTGGCAATAAGATGGTTTGAGGACTGTTTAGGTTTATCTAAAAAAAATTTTTCTTTAAGAATACATCTTTATCCAGATAACGATGTAGAAAAATGTTTGAAATTTTGGTCAAAATATACTAATATACCTATCAGTCAGTTTAGGAAAACTCAAATTGACACAAGAAAAAAGAAAGAATCCAAACGAGGAAAACTTCCCCATGGCACCGCACATCTTACAGTCAAAAGTAACGGAAAAAAAGAATTCGGAGTATTCTTATTTCGTAAAATCAGGGAATGGTCTAATATAGCCTTAGACTAATATATAAAAATGCGGGTATAGTTTAGTGGTAGAATACGACGCTTCCAACGTTGAGACGAGAGTTCGATTCTCTCTACCCGCACCAAACCAAAAAGAACCTTTTTCTCAAAAGGTTCTTTTTGGTTTTTGGTGAGGAGTGGAGAAAAGTACCTGCGTACTTTTCGTAGAGAATTGAAAGGCGGAGTTATGTTTTTCGTAGCGTAGCGAAAAAAAACAGACGAGCCGGGGTCGAGAGTACTTATTATTTTTGAGTCCGCAGGACGAAAAAAATAATTAGTAACTCGTGACCGATTCTCTCTACCCGCACACAAAACAAAACAACCCAGTAGCCGAGCTACTGAGTTTTTTTGTATTATAGATGTTAAAATACAAATATGAAAACAAAAACATATTTTGCTGTAAGGGCTGGTTCTATAACCACAAAAATTAAAAATGATAAACAGCAGTTTTTGATTGCTGAAAGGGTAAAATGGAATGATTATGTTTTGCCTGCCGGACATGTTCGTAAAGATGAATCACTTGAAGAGGCATCAGTTAGAGAAACCCTAGAAGAAACTGGTTACCCTACCAAAGCCGGCACGTTGATTGATTCTTATGAATATTTTGACGAAAAACATAATCCAAAGAATACAATCAGAAGAACATATTTTTTTCACAACAAGGTTGTTGGAGAAAAAACAAGTACCCAAAACCCAGATGAACAAGAAGGAAAAACTGTAGCCCACTGGTTTTCTTACAAAGAGGCCATTCAAAAATTGTCTGATTCGAAAGAAAAAGAGATGCTTAAAAAATTTGACTTAATATCAAAAACAACTCAGTAGCTCGGCTACTGAGTTTTTAAATAAACCAAAAGTAAGGTGTAGTTGTGGAAAAGTTCCATAAGCGGAGTTTGCAAAATGATATAAAGAAAAGTTTTTTAAAAACCTAAACCTAGAATATTTTTTGTGTTTTCAAACTCAAAATTATAATCTTCTATATTATTTTTATTTACCCAAGCGTATTCGGTATGCTCTTTACTAAGTACAACAGAAGTTTCAGGTGTTGTACATAAAAAAGTAACCCTGTAAGTTTCTTTACTTTTACTTAAATCTAAAAACAAAACTTTTTGAATTTTTAAATTTTCAATACCAATCTCTTCTTTTATTTCTCTTAACAACCCTTCTTGCGGTGTGTTATCTTTTTCTAGTCTTCCGCCAGGCAGACTCCACCCATCAGAATTTTTTACAATTAAAAATTCATCGTTTTGGTTTTTTATTACAGCATTTTGGTTTACTTTAAACAGTTTGTGTTTCATGTTTAGAATTATATCAGAAATAAAAAAAGCCCGTTAGGGCTTTTTGGTTGAAGGAAGTAGCTTAAGAGCAACTACTATGCAAGTAATATTTGCAAAGAGTGCTCCCACCAATACTAAGAAGGCTTGCATATCCGCCATTGCTCTGTTTACGAGTAGATTAAAATCTACTGTAAGCAGGGTATGAAAAATATGGAACATAATAAAACATGTCCAAGCCATCCCAAACAGGAATAATCCTGTTGCTCCGTGTATAGCCGATTTGTTTGGCATATCTCCTCCTTAAAATATTTGAAAAAGAAACTATCTACTTAGTAGCCGAGCTACTAAGTTGTTTTTATCTCTACAAATTTTCCAATTTTTTTGAAAAACTTGATAAAGAGAGTAGATATAAACTAATATCTACCCAAAATATAATGGGAGTTTTTTGTTTGGCCGGAAACTTAGGCGGTAGGTGGTATCCACCTAATCTCCTTTTAAAACCGGGTTAAATTCTAGAACCAAAGTATCAAGACAATTTCTTGATATCATACGAAAGTATGAACCTTTTCCATAACATTACGGTCGACACAAATACAGTATTTGTTCGACAAGGCCGTGTGCACACGCACAGTTTCTCGGTTCTAGTTATATAAAGTCCCCAAATAGGTTGATCAAGCCTACTCCATAACTTCATATATTGTTTTAAAGAACTTTCAATTATAAATTTTCCAAAAACTTGAAAAACTTAATAATTGGCAGAATCGGATAAACCAAAATCCGATTCTGCAAAAATGAGAGTATATTAATCACGGAGGATTTACTCTCGTTCCTCCAAGGAGTTTGTTTTGTGTCGACTGCTCGACTTTTAAGCTTTTAAGATGACACCCTTTTGATTACTTTTTTGGTCTTTTTAAGAAGATTTCGTGAAAAATGCGTCATTTCTTGTAACACATTTCTAGGTATTCTCTCCGGAAAACCAAATTCATCGTCGAGACTGTCAATACAAGAAAAATTAAATAATGCGTTTAAAAATTCACTTGCTTTGACTCTTCGTCCGGCGCCTGGTATATGGTCACAACAATCGCAGGTAATCAGGGTAGTAAGACTTAGATTTAGGTGATCAGAACTTCCTATCTTGGCAAGTATTTTTTTTGCTTCAGCTTCTCTTTCCCCGCCTTTTGCTCCCTGCCATACAAATAGATAGTGATAAACACCTGAATCTTCATCCGGCAAATCTTCTTCTTTTAAAATAAGATGTCTTTTTAAAATATCCACAACAGTCTCCTTTTTGTTTTAAATTCAAAGAACTTCTTAATTTTTATCTGACATAATAATATAACAAAATCACTTGACTGTTAAATTTTTATGTTTTATCAAATTTTATACTAAAAATAGCTATATTTATAAACATCTTTTAAATATAAATTATGTAACTAAAACTTTACAAAATTTGTTAATTTGCTATACTTTTAATATGAAAACGATAAAATTAGATCAAAAACAAGTTAAATTACTTGGGTTATCGAGAAACGAAATAAAAGTTTTTAATTCTTTTGAAAAAGAGCTAAATACTCCTGTTTCAATCAACCAAAAAGTTAATTTATCTCGTCCTGCTATCTATAAAATTCTTAACAGACTACATAAAAGAGGGTTAGTTAAAAATATCATTCGAAACGGTAAAAATTATTGGATTCAAACAAACGAAAAACTTTTAGAAAAGAATCTTTTTGAAACCAAGAAAGCGTTACTTGGATTTAACGAAGGTGTTGAAGAAGTAAAGGGTGTTCTTGATTCTATGGTTGTTGTCCATAGGGGGAAAGAAGCTGTTCAAAAAATTCTTAATTCAACTATAAAAAACAATAAAAATCAACGTCTCCAAGCTATTCAAGGTGATAATATAACTACTGGTTGGAAAAAAGTTTTTGGCGAAGAAAAAATGAATGAATTTAATCGTTTTGTTAAACGAAACCAAATTATAACCGAAATCATTCTGCCCATTGGTTGGTTTGAGAGGCAAGCTAGGTTGTTAGGTAAAAAATGGGCTATAAACTTTGAAGGTCGAATGGCTATTGGACATGAAATCGATGAAGATTATTTTAATCATGCCGGACAAATCTGGATTTTCAAGAACTCTTTATATCTTGTAGCAATAAACGAAGAAGTTGTTATTGAAATTCGAAATTCAGAAATCTCTAAACTCATACTTTCTATGTTCTCTTTTATTCAAGATAACTCCAAAAAATTTGATGTAAACCAAAGATTAAGGGATATAATTGAAAAATATGAAGAAAAAGGTGTTAAATAATCTAAAATTGTGGATAAAACAGTGGAAAAGTGTATAACTGTCCTTTAGAGATTTGGTGTTATAAAGGACATTTTTTGTTAAAATATGGCTTAAAGTATAGAATTTTGATAAAAAATTAGCTTTTTTACCCTTTAAATACCAATAAATGTTTCACGTGAAACTAGAAATAAAGGATGGCCATAATAATTAAAGGAATAGAGCGGTTAAAAACCTAAACGGCTACGATTTTAAAATCGTAGCCGTTTAGGTTTTTAATAATATTTTATTATCTTAATCACCAATTCCCCGATGCTCTGCATCGGGGTATCCGCTAAGGGAAAGTTTGAAAACCGTAGGTTTTCAAGATAACCCAGAACGGAGTTCCTAAATACCCCGCCGATACGAAGCGGAGCGTAGTGAGGGAACAGCTCTGCTGCGGGGTAGTTTATTTGATAAAACATCTTTTTGTAATAAAAAATTGTTTCACGAATAACATTTTATGTTAAAATATTTGTATGTCACTTACACATAAACAGAAAATAGGTAAACTGGGAGAGGATTTAGTTTGTAAAGATCTAAAAAATAAAGGTTACACACTAATTGAAAGAAACTATTGGAAACCTTGGGGTGAAATTGATATTGTTGCAAGAAAACAGGGTAAACTTTATTTTATTGAAGTAAAAACGGGACAAAAATATGAGTTACATAACAAAAATGTTATTTATCCCGTTAGAAATAAGAAACCAAGGATTTCTGTAATTTCTAACGTGACACGTGAAACACAAAATACCGAAGATATAGTTTCACGTGAAACATCAGATAATATAAAACAAAATGTTGCACATGAAACAGGTTACGCACCAGAAGAAAATCTACACAACTGGAAAATAAAAAAATTGTTTAGGGTTATCCAAACATATTTAAATGAAAAAGATCCAAATAACAATCTAGAATGGCAATTAGATGGTGCAATTGTTAAATTATCATTAAAAAACAAACAAGCAAAGATAAAATATATTGAAAACATCATCTTAGAAGAATAAAATACAACTTCCAGTAAATGGTAGAGATAAGGTATTTCTTCCATAAATGCTTGAAGAATTTTTTTAATTCCATTGTTCTTAGTAGTTCAGGTAAAAATTCAACCATGTCGAGAGTTTGAAAAAGGTAGGGATGGTCCTCCTCATATTTTACTCCGCGTTTTAAACACATACTAATAATCTTAGTAACTTTTTGGATTTTTTGTTGTTTAGGAAGAAGAATCGCGGCACGAAAAGCATCCTCAATATTTTCCTCTTCTATACACTTTTTAACAATATCTTTTAATTCCTTAGTTTTCTGCGGTTCCTCAAGAAACTTCGCCATTATTATTTGATTTCCGAGGGTACACATTCTTTTAGACGCCTGAAATAATTCTGGATTCATTTTTTTCTCCTTTTGTTCAATTTTTCCAAAAACTACACAAGGTCACCATAATAATTAGGGATTTTGTACGAATTTTCTAATTTTTCGTATAATTCATCTATGTCATCCCACAACTTATCTACATTATTGGATAAAGTATTAATTACCATATACTGAGTAATCAAACCACAAATAATTGCAAAATATCCCCAAAATGTGAAAATAATTGATTCTGTTGCTACGAAAAAATCCAATACTAACAACATTATTCCAACAATACCAAGTAAAAAACCAAAATATTTACTCATAATATCCTCCTTATTTGTTTTTTAAAGAACAATTCTCTACAAAACCACGACCTATTCATAGTTTTGATAAAAAGGACATTTTTAGAGAATGTCCAAAACTCTTGAAACAAATACCATTTGTAAAACGACGAGCATTACCTCGTGGGCTTTACTTCTGTTTCTAGGCTGATGGTTCAGCACCGACAGTAAATTAACCTACACAATAATGACCAATTTACCGTCTTTACCCTCAACACACCCGTGGCAGCCTGAACTCCACTCCACAAAAGATACAAGCAAGTCTATATCTTTTTGGGTAGGAGTGTATCCGCCACGAAGTTCATGAATAGAGTAAAAAACCTTATGTGGCTTGGGAATTATACTCCCCGCAAACTTCTTCTTAGCCTCATTTATTTTTTTACCCAATTCGTGAGTATTGAACATAAACCAAAACTCCCTGCCTTCGTGTATTAGAACCACCTCCTTTTTTACACTTTAAATTTAAAGAACAATTACTTGATTTCTGCCACTAGTATATGCTATTATGTATGAGTGGCAAATATGACCCTATGGTAGTGTTTGTCACCACAAATTTTATCAAAATATTTAACAAATATTTTGAGTTACAAAACTATATTAAACAGTCATCCTGAGGGCGTAGCCCGTGAGGATCCAGGAATGTTAGTTTGAGAAGCAACTAACATTTAAAAGGTTTGCTTCGCAAACTGAAGTCTGGATTGCCACGACACTCTGCGTCTCGCAATGACGAATTGGATGTATTTATAATTTAAAGTAAACAAAATTATGTACACAGATACACTTCGAGACATTGGTCTCTCAAAAAACGAATCTCGGATTTATGAATCTCTTTTAAAACAAGGAGAGTCTTCGGTAGGGGATATTTCCAGTGATTCGGGGGTTCATAGGCGAAATGTGTATGATTCTTTGAAAAGACTTGTTGAAAAAGGATTGGTTTTTGAAGTTGTTGAAAGAAATGAGAGACATTACAAAGCAGTACGGCCAGAAAAATTATCTGAACTTATCGAAGAAAAAAGAGAAGCTCTTGATTCTATAATGCCTGAATTGGAAGATTTGTATCAAACTACCCCTCGAACAAATGAGGTATATGTGTATAAAGGGGTAGAGGGGGTTAAAAATTATATGAGAGATATTTTGAGAATTGGTGAAGATGTTTTTGTGATTGGTGGAAAGGCTGGGTGGTTAGAGGATAGGATTGCGTCTTTTTCGAAACAAGTTTTAAAAGAATCAAAAAAGAAAGGTATTAAATACCACGCACTATTTGACCAAGAAGTAAAAGAAACAAATCCAGAAGTTATTGAAATGGCCGATGAGCATCGTTTTCTTCCAAAAGAATATTCAACCCCAGGAGTAATAGACATTTTTGGTGATAGGGTGGTTGTATCATCAAATGCCGGGGGAAAATTTGAAGAGGATATTTCTTTAACTGTAATAGTAAATCAACAGATAGCCGATTCTTTTCGGGTTTGGTTTAAGTTTTTGTGGGAAATGTCAGAAGGTAAATAAGTTTTACTTGAAAATAAGGTATTTGTCGTGTAAACTTGGGGTTGTTATATCGGAGTGTGGTGTAACGGCTAACATTCCCCGTTTGGGACGGGGCGACTCCGGGTTCGAATCCCGGCACTCCGACAAAATAAACAAGAACAGTGGGTAAAACCCACTGTTCTTGTTTATTTTGTCGGAGTGCAGAAATAGTGCCTGCGCACTATTTCGTCGGGATTCGAAAAGCGGAGGTATGTTTTTTGTAGCGAAGCGAAGAAAAACAACCGAGCTGGGGTCGAGAACACTTTGGCTTTTGGAGTTTGGAGCGTAGCGGAAAACGAACAAAAGACTTAGTGATTCGTGACCGAATCCACTCAGTCGGGATTCGAACAGCGGAGACATGTTTTGCGAAGCAAAACAGTCGAGCTGCGTCCAGCGATACTTTGTAAATTTTGAGGTACGAAAAAATTTACTTAGTAATCGCGGGACGAATCCCGGGATTCGAACCTATTTCTTGCTATTTTTAGATAACAAGAATATACTGACAACAGATAATAAACACAAAAACAAAAGGAGAGAACAATGAAAAGATCTTGTTTTAATTGTAGTAAATCTTCTCGTTCATTGGGACCAAAAAAACTTGGTTCTAGTAACAAAACAGCTGTTAGTTTACATGATTGTTCTGGAGACAGGGTAAGTTTATACAAACTATGTCCTTATTCAAACAAATTTTCAGCTAAATAAAAGATTAAAAGCCACCGTTGTGTAGTCGCGGGGCTTTTTTTATTGAAACTAACTCCTGGATTGCCACGCGCAAGCACTCGCAATGACGAATTTTCCTCCGGAAAATTCGTCGACGGACTGGTTCTTTTATGTTAATCTGTATTTAGTTAATCAGTGGCTGTTAGCTGCGAGCTGTCAGCTGTAAACTAAAAAAAATATTATGAATATACTAACTAATTTAAATTTAAATATAGATTTAACCACTGCTGTTTTCGGTAATACATTACTTGACTATATGTATGCTTTAGGAGCGCTGATCTTTTTTGTGGTGATTTTCAAAATTTTTCAATTTTATGTTTTGGTACGTTTCAAAAAATTTGCCGAAACAACCAAAACAGACATTGATGACACTTTAATCGAAATAATCAAAAGTATTAAACCTCCTTTTTATTACTTTCTTGCTTTTTACCTAGCTAGTTTTTATGTTGTTGTTAGTGAGATGTTTAAAAATGTAACGGAGGGGATTTTGTTGATTTTGATTGTTTATCAAGTAATCAGTGTTGTTCACATTTTACTCAACTATGTCTTGAATAAGAGTATTGATGAAAGTGATGGCCTTGATGCAGAAGAATTACAGAAAAAAGCAATGATGAATAATATTGGAATGTTTGTAAAATTCATTCTTTGGTCAATTGGTTTGTTAATGATTCTTTCCAATCTTGGTGTAAATGTAACTTCATTAATAGCAGGGCTTGGTATTGGTGGTATTGCTTTTGCTTTTGCTTTGAAAGGTATTTTGGCAGATTTGTTTAGTTCGTTTGCAATTTATTTTGATAAGCCTTTTAAGGTAGGAGATACAATCCAGATTGGTACAGAGAAAGGTACGGTTCAAAAAATTGGAATTATGACAACTAGGATGAAAACCCCACAAGGTGAAGAGTTGGTAATGTCTAATCAAGAGCTAATAAGTTCTCGGATTCAAAACTTTAAGAAAATGGAAGAAAGAAAAGTTGTTTTTGATTTTGGAGTAGCTTATGAAACAGCGATTGCAACTCTTAAAACAATTCCTACTGATGTAAAAAATATTATAGATTCTGTTGATGGGGTGAGGTTTGATAGAATTCATTTTAATCGTTTTGATCCTTCATCACTTAATTACGAAGTAGCTTTTTTTGTCGAAACAGATGATTACAAAAAATATATGGAGGCTCAACAAGAAATCAATCTAAAAATAATGGAAAAATTTGAGGAGAAGGGGATTGAGATGGCGTACCCAACACAAACTGTTTATATGAAAAACAATTCATAGTCAGAAGAGGTATAAGTAATAAGAAAAACAAAAAATTTAGAAGCAAGGCTTCTGAATTTTTTGTTTATTACTTGCATTATATATTATATGTGATAGCCTTTGTTTGGTTTTGGTAAAGTCCTTTTTATTTATAAAATTCATCTAAATAAGGAGAAAAAGATGAAAAAAATTATTGTTGCAGTACTGATTGTTGTTGTTTCTAGTTTTTCTTTAAACTCTCTTGCTTCCGAGAAAACAACAGGTTTTCTTCGACATGCTCCCAAATTCTCTACTGAAGCAATGGCTGGTTTAGGAGAAACTTTAAATAATCCGAATATATCTTGCCGAAAAAAGAGAAAAGCGATTAAAGAGTTTTGGTGTGATACGCTTAATGCCTGCGAAAACAACACCAGAAAAAGAAAACATCTCGTCGAACTCAGAGAAGCTTTTGCTTTCAATGTTTTTGTACATGATAACAGATGTTTTTATAACTCTGAACAGATAAAAAGAATGTTAAAGTAAAAACTTCGCTGACCACAATCCCTCTTGGTTTCACCAAGGGGGTTTTGATTTGAAAAACGAGTTTAAATAATTTATACTAAGAGCTAGTTTTTAGTTTACAATCTGTAGTTTTTAGTAATTTTAAAATTAAAACATTAAAAATTGTTTAAAAATGATAAATTATAAATTAAAAATTTATCTTGCGGATATAGTTTAGTGGTAAAATACGTCCTTGCCAAGGATGAGTCGGGGTTTCGATTACCCCTATCCGCACACAATAATAAATACCAGCCCTTTTGGGCTGGTATTTATTATTGTGTAACTCTAAATTACAAAACCCCATGATACAATAAAAGCACTCCTCTCGGAGTGCT
>CAZSPC010000021.1:0-10085 GCA_964608745.1 uncultured Candidatus Saccharibacteria bacterium
TAGCGACACAAAATTAAAACAGTGCGAAGGCACTGTTTTAATTTTGGTCGTGCGGAGAGGGTGGGATTCGAACCCACGGTACGCGTGAACGCACAACGGTTTTCAAGACCGCCGCCTTAAACCACTCAGCCACCTCTCCAATGTATTTCAAATTACCATATCAATTTAACATTTTATTTATTTTTTTCAAGCTGAGAATAATAAAAAGCTCGCAATTAACGAGCTTGTTATTTTAGACTCCATTTAATTGTCTCTTTTTCCTATCAACAAACCAAATGTAACAAATTTCTAGTATACCAAGAGTATTAATAATGAGTAAAGCAACGAACCACCATGGTTGGTTATTTTTTGATGCTCTCCAAAGAGCATAACCTTTTAAAACTATTGACAGAACCCAAGTAATACCTAAAACACAAACTAGCGCCAAGGCAATTGGGTCTGCAAAATTTAAACTATATATTGTTTCTATTATCATAATTAGAACCTATCCTAAAATAAACCGCTTTTAAATATTAAATACTATATACCTATATATAGCTTGACAGCTACGGTGTCTGAAATTTGACTACGACTTGTTGCTCAAACAAAATATATTTCAATATATTTTGTTTTCCGCAACCTCGTCTCGTTCAAATTTCAAACACCTCACTTAGTCATTTATTTTAGGATAGCTTCTTAAATTATAACTGTTCGTCTTTCAGAATTCAAAGTGGTATAATTAACACCATGCTAAATAAAATAATAATTTCAACCTTACTTTTTGTAGGCTTGATTTTGCCGATCAGTGCAAGTGCGAATACTACAACTAATATTTTTCTCTTTGGTAGAGAAGATTGTATTTTTTGTGAAAAAGAAAAGACTTTTTTGGATGAACTCTCAAAAGGAAGAAATGATTTTAGTTTAATTTATCTTGATATTGATGAGGTAGAAGCAAAGCAAAAATTTATTCAGATTACTGAGACTTACAAACTTCCAAAAGCAACTCCTATTACATTGGTAGGTGATTCGATTATTCAAGGTTTTAATTCTGCTGAGATTACAGGTCAGCAAATTATTTCGATTCTTGATGAACAAAAAGAAAAACCCTCAATTAGTTTTGAAAAGTATTTAGAACAAAGTAGTTTAATTACGGATCAGCAAGATGCCACCTGCGATGATGACACTGATGTTATTTGTTCTGTTGATGTATCTCCACGATCAGAAATCAAAGTACCAATTTTAGGTGTAATTAATTATAAAGATTTTTCACTTTTCTCGATAGCGATGGTTTTGGGGTTTGTTGACGGCTTTAATCCCTGTGCGATGTGGGTGCTTTTGACATTTTTGATGGTATTGTGGCAGATAGGGAACAGAAAGAAAATGTTGCAAGTGGCGGGTCTCTTTATTCTAGCTGAAACTGTTATGTATTGGTTGATTTTGAATTTTTGGTTTAGTGCTTGGGATTTTGTCGGATTAGATAAAATAGTTACACCGGCAGTTGGAATATTAGCGATTGGTGGGGGAGTATATTTTCTAAGAAGGTATTATAAAAATCGAGAAAAGCTTACCTGTGATGTAACTAGTTTTGAGTATCAACAAAAAACAGAAAATAGAATTAAAAACCTTATAAGTTCTCCGATAACTATTCTGACAGCTCTGGGGATTATCGGGGTTGCTTTTTCTGTCAATGTAATCGAGTTTGCTTGTTCGGTTGGTATTCCACAAGCTTTTACAAAAGTTTTAGAATTGAATAATCTAGGTTTGGTTTTTGAGCAGTTTTATATATTACTCTATACTTTTGCTTATATGATTGATGATTTTGTAGTTTTTGGTTTGGCACTTTATGGATTTGAAAAATTCTATACCGTAGGACAAAAGTATTCCAACCTCTCTTCTTTAATTGGGGGAATTCTAATGATAATTCTTGGAAGTCTATTGCTTTTTGCTCCGAGTATTCTTGTGTTTTAGTTTTTCTTGTAATTGGTTGAGGTTTGTTGTAATCTCTTTTGTAGGTTTATTAAGTTTTTGAAAAAATAAAAGGAGGTGTGTTGGATGAAAAATATTGATCCAAAAAGGTTTTGGGGTGTTTTTGTAGTAATAATTATGATTGTAACTGCATTAATAGTAATTGTTTCTACTCTCTTGATCGTTTTAATTTTTTGGGCATGTGCTATTTTTGGAACTGTAATTCTTTATCCATTTTTGCCACATATACCAGCAGTTCAGAATTTTTCTCTATATCTTTTCGAAATGGAATGTAATGTGTTAAAAGTTCTTAGAATGGCGAGATTTGATCCGAAAATAAAATTTGGGTGGATGCGCGAGAAAGAAATTGTAAAAGAAATTGAGGGTATGTTTGATTGTGAAAGAAACCATTTGCATTGGTGTTTATCTGTTTTAATAAAATTAAAGAGAGAGGGTGTTGTTTTGCACGAAGAAGTAACCTGTTGGGTATTTAAAAAATCCACCGAAAGAGAATGGGTTTGCTATGGCATACAAACTAGAAAATGATTCTAATTATAAGCCACGCAAACCTAGATGCTTACCCAAAGAAAAAAAAGAAGAAAAAAGTATTATCGATGTGGTGACAGCTATTTAAAAACATAATTTATCTAACAAAGCCTATCCAAAACAGGATAGGCTTTTTTTGTTTGGGGTGTATAATATACAAATACCATGAATCGATTTTTAAAAATTACAGAAAAGGACAAAAAAGAATTTGTATCTAGGGCGGGAGAAAAATTGAAGTTTGCCTTAGAAAAATTTGATATTGATGTAAGCGGAAAAGTTTGTGCAGATTTAGGTTGTAGTACTGGTGGTTTTACAGATTGTCTTTTGCAAAATGGTGCAAAAAAAGTATACTCGGTTGATACTGGGAAGAATGTTTTGGAGTGGAAGTTGAGAGAAGATTCTCGGGTTGTGGTTATGGAAAAAACTAATGCGTTGCATATTGAATTACCCGAAAAAGTAGATTTTATTTCGATTGATGTAGGTTGGACACCTCAAAAATTAATAATTCCGAAAGCACTAAGTTTATTAAAAAAGGATGGAGATGTTGTTTCTTTATTAAAACCACATTACGAAGCTGATAAATCTTTGTTAAAAAAAGAAAAATTTCTGAAGAATTTTTGCCAGAAATATTAGAAAATAACAAATTAGAAATGGAGGAGTTGGGAGCCAGTGTTTTGGGTGCTGTCGAATCCCCAATAGCAGGAAAAAGGGGTAAAAACAAAGAGTATTTAATTTGGATTAAGAAGTAAAATATGTATTTAGGAATAGATTATGGTTTAAAAAATGTTGGTATTGCTGCCTCTGATGAAGAGAAGAGATTAGCTTTTCCTTTGGTTGTTCTAGATAATGATGATAAATTAATCAAAAATATAAAAAAAATAATTGAAGAAGAAAATATTGAAAAAATTGTTTTAGGGGAGTCGACTAATTTTCAGGGTGAACCAAACCCAATAATGAAACAAATCGTCCCATTTAAAAAAAGACTAGAAGACGAAACTGGTCTGCAAGTCATTTTTCAAAAAGAATTATTCACTAGTGCCGAGGCCGATAAAATCCAAGGGCAAGACCTCAGGAATGTTCGTAAGCAAAATAGACAAAAAAATAAAGTGCATTTAGATAAGAATGATGCTTCGGCAGCAGCTTTGATTTTAAGATCACATCTTGATAATTTAAAAGTTTAGAATGGAAAATCTAGAAATTGAAAAAAAAGGGAATTCGTCTTCGGCGGAGGATGGTGTTGAGATTTGTTACCAATCTCGAATTAAAGATTGGGCTGTTAAACATGTTACAGGAATAAGGGCTAAATTTTGGTTGGCTTTACTCTCATTTTCAGAGGCTTCTTTTTTTCCGGTACAACCTGATTTTTTGTTGATAGCAATTTTAGGGGTTAATGCTCAAAGATGGTTTTATTATGCTTCTTTAACAACCATTTTTTCTCTTCTTGGTGGTATCGCAGGGTATCTGATCGGTTTTTTCTTTTTTGATTTGTTTGGACAACAGATTATTGATTTTTATAATTTACATGAAGAGGTTAGAATTGTTTCAGAAAAATTTTCAAACAATGCTTTTTGGGCAATTTTCTTTTCAGCCCTAACCCCAATCCCTTATAAGGTCTTCACAATTTCTGCTGGATTTTTCAAAATTAATCTAATTATATTTATAATTGCTTCTATTTTTGGTCGGGCAATGAGATTTTTTGCTGTTGGATACTTTATGCACAAATTTGGTAAACAAACAGTTTATTATTTCTTTAAATACTTTAATATAATCTCATTATTGTTGATTTTATTGATAATTTTATTATTCGTTTTTGTGTAATCTGCGTGTTATTTCCACTTCCTACTTCTAACTTTTCAGTGTTATAATTTATTTAATGTATAAAACTGTCTTAAAATGGTTTCCTGCACCTAATTTTTTAAAAATGCCAGCTGTAGGCTTGGATATTTCTGATGGCTCAGCTCGGTTTATTGAATTTACTAATAAAGGGAATACAAAAAAAATAAAAAGATTTGGCAAGATTAAACTGCCAAAAGATACTGTTCTACGAGGCGTGATCCAAGACAAGAAAAAACTTGTTGAAGCATTAAAACCACTAAAAACAAAGTATAAATTTACCTTTGTCCGTGTTTCTATTATTGAAACAAATTCCTATGTTTTCAAAACAAAAATACCTTATCGACCAAATATGGATCGTCAGGAAATTTTTGGTAGTTTAAAGTTCAAAATTGAAGAAAATGTGCCTTTGAAGGCCAATAATGTTGTGTTTGACTTTGATGTGATTTCTAAAACAAAAAAAGAATTGACGGTTGTAGTTTCTGTTTTGCCTAAAAATATTGTTGAACAATTTATTGAGGTGTTTAACGAAATCGGTTTGGTACCCATTTCTTTCGAAGTGGAGGCACAAGCGGCAGCTAGAGCATCTGTATTAGAAGAAGATAAAGGAACATATATGCTTGTTGATTTTAGAAGTACTCGGGTAAGTATCTCTATTATCAGTGAAGGAAAAGTTCGCTTTACTTCAACATTAGATATTGGAGGAAATGATTTGATTGATGCTATCAAAAAGAAATTTGATATTTCTAGTGCTGATGCTAAAAAAATAAAAACGCAAGAAGGTCTACTCAAAAAAGATGATAATGAGGAGATTTTCTTTGCTATGGTTAGTACTGTTGCAGCTCTTAAAGATGAAATGAATAAATTTCTAAATTACTGGAACGAGCGTAAGGGGGAAAATTCTGATCATAAAAAAGTTGAAAAAATTATTTTGTGTGGAGAGAATGGTGCATTGAGAGGCTTAGATGATTATATGGCTTTGAGTCTCGGTGTGAAAACAGAAAGGGCAGATGTTTGGAAAAATGTTCCTTTGCCAAAATATTCTATTCCAGAAATATCACTTTTTGGATCACTTGAATATGCTTCGGCGATTGGTTTAGCAATAAGAACTAATGATAAAAAAATAATCGACTAAAATGGCTAACTTACTACCAGAAAAAAATAAAAGTAATGTTCGGACAGAATTTTTTGTTAGAGCTTTTGTTATTTTATTGGTGATTGTTTTTTTAGGTTTGTGTCTCGCTTCTTCGTTAAAGGTTGCTTCTTATGTTTTAATTGATTTAAAGAAAGGAGAAGTTGATCAGCAGATTGAAGTCTTTGATAAAATACTTGCTTTTAGAGAAAATACACATTCAGTAAATATTCTAAGAAAAGAAAATGCGAAATTATTAGTTTTACAAGAAGATATTCCTCAAAATTTTACTAATATTTTAGAAAAAATTATTGAAAAAAAACCCAAGGATATTCAAATAGGAATGATTTATTATGAAATTGAAAAGTCAAAAGGTGAAAGAATCACCAAGCTTTCGGTGAACGGGATTTCAAAAAAAAGGAGTGATTTAATAGATTTCGTTGAATTAATTGAAGACAATGAGTTGTTTTCCCAGGTATCTTTTCCTGTTTCAGACTTAGCTAAGGGAGAAGGCATTGAATTTTCCTTAAAGATTATAGTAAATAAATAATATGATGAAATTTTTAACTCCATTGGTAAAAAAAATGGTTATCATAATGCTTGTTTTGAGTATTATTGCGTTAGCTTGCTATGTTTTTTTGTCAGTGAAAATTAATCAAAAGACAAGAGAATTATACATGAATGATTTTAAATTAGAACAAAATATAAACAAAGAATCATATTTGAAAACGGTGGGGGGTAGTATTGACGAGACTTTAAAAGAAAGAGAAAAGACAGATAGTTATTTTGTCGGATCAGATAGGAGTGGTGTTGTTGGTTTTGTTGAAGAGTTGGAGGATCTTGCTCATATTACTGATATTGATTTGACAACTAATTCGATTGACATAAATTCTATTTCTGGGAATGATTATTTGGAGGAGATGCAAATGAGTTTTAATTTTGCGGGATATTGGATTGATTGTGTTCATTTTTTAAATTTGGTAGAAAATATGCCCTATCAAATTAGTTTTAATACAGTGAATCTAAATAAAGATTTATCTGAAACGAAAAGTAAAATATGGAGAGGTAATATGATGTTTGAAGTTTATAAATTTAAAAATGTTGGTATGGGAGAAATTGTTAATTCTAGTGAAAAAGAAATTAAACAAGAAATTAAAGGAGATAAAGAGGTGAGGTAAACATGCTAATCAACAAATAGTATGGATACAACAAATAGCATAACAAATTCTAGAAAAACAAAATATATTTTTAAAATAAATTTGTTAGGTAAATTAATTTCGGTGCTAATAAAATTTCAGTAAATAATATTTGTAGGCTATTCGTATCATTAGTATAATTCGTATATTAGTATATTCATTTGTATATGAAAAATTTTAATTTCAAAAGAATAAGAGGTGTTTTGGGTAATTTGGCAAACATAGGGTGGTTTTATTATTGGTCTGTTTTTTTGATTTTTTCCTTAGTATTGTTTGTAGGCGTGATTGTATTTGAGCTTGGATTATATTTCAATATTGAAAAAAATAAGTTAAAGGACGACAATACAACTTTTGAAACACAAGAAAAGAAGTTGGAGAGTATAGATCAAGATAATCTTTTAAAAATTAATTATTATTTCTCTCAAAAATCAAGTAAACTTGAAAGAATTAAAGAGGGAAAATTTGACAATATAATTGACCCATCTCGTTAGTTTTGTTACTATTGTCGTGCAAAGCTTAGTAGTCGATCTGCTAAGTTTTTAAATATAAAGCCTTTGTATTAGTTCAATGGGCTTAATTTGAAAATTTTATAACCTTCATGCTCCCATAGTTCAATGGACTTTGTTTTTTAAAATTTGTATGTTCTGTCCTCTCGTAGTTCAATGGATAGAACAGAAGACTTCTAATCTTCCGATGTAGGTTCGATTCCTACCGAGAGGACAGAATGTATAAATTTTAAAAAGGCAAAGCAGTATTAACGAAAGCCTTCTAAGCTTTAGATCTAGGTTCGATTCCTGGTGGGAGCACAAAATGCCAAAACCAAAGCGTTAGCTTTGGTTTTGTTGCATTTTGTATTATATTCTCGCAAATTGTTTTTTGTCGAAATTTGCCAGCTACTAGGAATCGAAACGTAGCGAGTATGGAGGACTTCAAATTTTTCAAATCATCTATTTTGCGTTATAATACTCACTATGACAAAATGTAAATCAATTAAAAAAATGAAATCAAATAATAAAATCTGTTTAAATATTCCTTTCGCCAAAGCAAACCTTGGCAAATTGAATATAAAGGATTTGAGTGAAGATTCCCAAAAAAGAGTTGCTAGTATTTGTGATGAATTTCAAAATGTATTTAATTTTGTAAAAGACCATCCGAAATCCGTTACCATTTTAGGATCATCGCGTTTTAAGCCCGGAAATGAGCATTATAAAAGAGCAAGACAACTTACAAAGAAAATTTGTACTCTCGGGTATACCATCGTTACAGGAGGAGGGCCGGGGATTATGGAGGCGGGAAACAGAGGGGCTTTTGAAAATGGATGTGATTCTGTTGGAGCAAATATTAAGTTACCAAAAGAGCAAATTCTTAATCCTTATACAAATAGAAATAGTGGCTTCCACTACTTTTTTTCTAGAAAAGTTGCCCTTTTCTTTTCGGCGGAGGCCTATATTTTTTTTCCAGGGGGATTTGGAACAATGGACGAATTTTTTGAACTTGTTACACTTATCCAAACCGGAAAGGTTCAAAAAGTACCAGTTATCCTTGTTGGGAAAAAGTACTGGACTGCATTAGACAAATTTATTAATAAAGAATTGTATGAAAACAATAAAGCGATTGATAAGAAGGATATGAATTTATACAAAATAGTTGACAGTGATGATGAAGTTCTAAAAATTCTCGAAAAAGTTCCAATGAGGGATGAATAATTGACTACTTATTGTGAACATCAAAATCCAATAAAGTATCATACAAGTATCATACCTGTATGATACTTTTTTGGTTTAGTATATTAAGAATTCTAGCTTTTAGGTATATAAATTTAAACGCTTGATTTTTATTTCAAAAAAGATATCATATTATTCATATTAACAAGGGCGATTAGCTCAGTTGGCTAGAGCGCTTCGTTTACACCGAAGATGTCGGGGGTTCGAATCCCTCATCGCCCACCACAAAATAAAAACCTAACAAAAAGTTAGGTTTTTATTTTGTGGGCGATGAAGAAACAGTGCCTACACACTGTTTCGCGGGGTGAGAACGGCGGAGCCATGTTTTTTGTAGCGAAGCGAAAAAAACAGGCGAGCCGCGTCCAGCAGTACTTAGTAAATTTAAGTGCGTAGCACGAAAAAATTTACTTAGTAACTGTGGGACGAATCCCTCATCGCTCACTAAACCAAGTAACAAAAAAGCAGAAACTAAAATAAAGTTTCTGCTTATATTACAGACCATTACTAGGTTTTCTTTTTGATTATCCTTTCAAGATTTGTATGAGTTTTAATTGTTGTCCAGTTGCTACATCCAGCCACAATTAATTCCCTTGCAAATTCTTCAATTGCTGTCATGGCGATCATTGGTTTTTTAAAACCAGAGGCTCTAGCATACTCGACAAACGGAAGAGTAGGAAGTTCTGTTGGGTCTAGTTTGTAATAATAGGTGCACGACCCAACAAATATAATATCTAAATTTTTTCTTTGATTGTTGAAAATGTCTCGTGCAGATCCGGGGTCTTTGGTTATGAAAATTTTAAAACCTGAATTTTCAAGATATCTTTTCCAAAGATTGTGTAAAAACTCGTTTTTATCTACAATCAAAACTGTTTTCATTTTTTCTCCTTTTTATTATTGATTTGCTGTTCTGTCGATATTTATATATTATTTTAGGTAATTATGCAAATAATTTACGAAGACGAAAGTATAGTTGCTATAAACAAACCAACAGGTTTGGTTGTTCATTCTGATGGAAAAACAAACGAACCGAGTGTTGTCGATTGGGTTTTAGAAAATTATCCTGAAACAGAAAATGTGGGAGAGCCTTTGGTTTTATCAGGCGGAACAATAATCAAAAGACCAGGGGTTGTACATCGATTAGATAGAGATACTTCTGGTGTTTTGTTAATTGCGAAAAATCAAGAATCTTTTTTACACTTGAAAGAACAATTTCAAAGCAGAATTATTCCAAAAACTTATAAAACTTTTGTTTACGGAAGAGTTAAGGATGATGAGGGAATAATTGATCGACCAATTGGTAGAAGTAAAAAAGATTTTCGTCGATGGACAGCCCAAAGGGATATAAGAGGAAAGGAAAGGGAAGCTGTCACAGAATACAAAGTTTTAAAAAGAGGGCAAGACTATTCTTTTGTTGAAGTTTATCCAAAGACAGGACGGACACATCAAATTCGTGTTCATTTTAAAGCAATAAATTATCCGGTTGTATGTGATAAATTATATTCACCAAAAAGAGAATGTGGACTTGGATTTGAAAGATTAGCCTTACACGCTTATTCGATTGAATTTAGTTTAATGAATGGAGAAAAAATAAAACTAAAAGCAGAATTACCAGAAGATTTTAAAAAAGCTTTAGATTTATCCTGTTAGAATAAATCAGATTTAAGAAGTAAGATTTAAGATTTAAGAAAACGAATTTTTGCTTTGCAAAAA
>CAZSPC010000022.1:0-10080 GCA_964608745.1 uncultured Candidatus Saccharibacteria bacterium
ATTGCAACAAAAAACTGGGGTTTCAAACCCCAGTTTTTGATATTAAGTCAAATTTAGACAATGATTATTATATTGTTGCCGGACTAGGACTCGAACCTAGATTGGCGGGACTAGAAACCCCTATTTCCTGTTCTTCTGTTCAAAGCTGCCGGACAGGGATTCGAACCCCGATTGACGGTACTAGCATCAAAATTCTTTTTAAAAAAATTATAATTATGTGCACTGTTGCCAGGCTAGGATTCGAACCTAGGTTGGCGGTGCCAGAAACCGCAGTCCTACCACTAGACGACCTGGCAACAACAAACACAATTATAATTTTTTAAAAAGAATTTTGGTGAATTTTTCGTAGTCCTACCATTAGACGATCCGGCAAATTAATAAATGTATAATACACAAATTAATCTTTTTTGTGAATGGGCTAGCTAAAGATTATTTACAACCTCCTTCAAATTCAGCCTACTTTGGGCTGAATTTGTGTTTTGGCTATATTTTAGTTAATATTAATGAGTAAGTTAGGCATAAGGGTCAAGGCGTAAGGGGTAAGTAAATAGATTTTGCCAAAGGCAAAATCTACAAGTTACTTAAATCTCAAACCTTACTACTTATTACTTATACCTTATTACTTACTACTCATAATTATGGAATTTGTTGATAAAATCACAAAATATTTAAAGAAAAAATTTGATAAATGGTTTTCAAATGATATTGGTATTGACCTAGGAACTGCTAACACCTTGGTATATTCTCGTGGCGTTGGGATTGTTTTGGACGAACCATCTGTCGTTGCTGTTAACCAAAAAACAAATCAAGTTGTTGCAGTGGGAGCTCAGGCTAAAAAAATGTTGGGAAGAACTCCGGGACATATCGTTGCGGTTAGGCCTCTTGTTGATGGTGTTATTTCGGATTTTGAGGTGGCAGAAGAAATGATTGCTTATCTTATCAATAAGGCTCAAAAAGATACAAAAAATATCATTGGTCCGAGAGTTTTGGTAGGTGTGCCTTCTGGGATTACTAATGTTGAAACCCGGGCAGTTCGGGATGCAGCTAAATCTGCCGGCGCAAGAGAAGTTCATATTGTTGAAGAGCCGGTAGCGGCAGCTATTGGGCATTCTTTGCCCGTGCAAGATCCTGTCGGTAGTGTCATTGTTGATATTGGTGGAGGAACAACAGATATCGCTGTTATTTCTTTGGGTGGAATTGTCAATTCAAAAAATTTACTTATTGCCGGAGACAAATTAAACCAAGATATTATTTCCTATATGCGAGATGAATATAAGATGTTGATAGGAGAAAAGACGGCCGAGAATTTAAAATTATCAATTGGTATTGTTATTCCACAAAGACAAAAATCAAAATTTGTTACCAGGGGTCGCGATCTTGTTACCGGCTTGCCGAAAGAAATTGTTGTTACCAACAATGACATTCGAAAAGCAATGACACCTTCTATTGATATTATTTTAGATGCGGTAAAAGAGGTTTTGGAAACAACTCCGCCAGAAATTATTTCGGATATTATTCACCGAGGTATCTTCTTATCAGGTGGGGGAGCAATGATTCGTGGTTTCGATCAATTGTTAAGTAAGTATGTTGATGTGCCGGTATATATTGTTGACGAGCCTCTAACTGCGGTTGCTAGGGGGGCCGGAACTATTTTAGAGGATCTAGAAAACTTTAATGAAATATTAATTCAAAATGATGACGAACTTCCACTCAAAGCATAAAAGACAAAAGAGCCGAAAGTTTTTTTGGTTTCTTTTGTTAGTGCTTATTTTATTTTTCTATTCAAACATTATCTCTCTTTTGGGAGGTGTTTTTGAGTTTGTTGCTTATCCTGTGTGGATTACTAAAAGTGAATTATCAGAGAGGGCGATAAATCCCCTGGGTTTTGCTAATTCAAAGAAAAGTCTATTAGTATCAGTAAATCAGCTAAAAAAAGAAAAAAAAGAGTTAGAGCTAATGCTAGAAGATAGAAATTTATTATTAAAGGAAAACCTTGAATTAAAAGAAATTCTGGATAGAAAAGAGGGAAGAGATTTATTGCTTGCTTCTGTTTTGGCAAAGCCAAATATCTCTATTTATGATTCCTTGGTGCTTGACGCGGGTAGTAATTTAGGTGTTAAAAAAGGGGATAGGGTTTTTGCTGATGGGAATATTTTAATTGGTGAAATTGAAGAAGCGCAAAACAAAACATCAAGAACAAAACTTTATTCTTCGGCTGATGAAAAAACCGATGTGTATGTTGGTTTAAATAATGTTTTGGCAATAGCTATCGGGCAGGGTGGTGGAAATTTTATTATCCAATTACCGAAAGATTTAGATATTCAGGTAGACGATCCGGTTTTTGTAGCTGGAATCAGTTCATCATCAATTGGTTTAGTTGTGGAAATAAATACAACCCCAACGGATTCTTTTCAGACATTATTGGTGAAGTCTAATGTAAATTTATTTGAGTTGGGTTGGGTGCAGGTAGAGAGGGGGATTGGTAGAATAGCGGATGATCATGTGGGTACTGGGTAGTTTAGATAATTAATTTTATATATTAATTTTAATTTGTAAATTTTAAATTTTAATTCAATAATCATTGTTTAAATTTTCAATGTTTTAAACATTCAGTCATTTAAAATTGAATTAAAATTTACAATTTACAATTTAAAATTAAATGAATGTATGTTTTCTTTTAAAAAAAACCGAATAATCTTTGATATCTTTACCTTCGTAAGTGTCCTAATACTTCCATGGTGGTTTTCCGGTATTTTAATGATTCTCGGAATTTTTCTTTTTAACCGTTTTTATGAAACTTTTATTTTTGCCCTTATCTTAGATTCTTTGTATATGGTTAGTAGGGAATTGTTCTGGAATCTTCCATATACTTCATTTTTGATTGTGTTATTTTTGTATTTTTTGATTGGGTGGCTGAAAGCTCGTTTACGAATTTAATATAGTCCGAAAAATCCGAATTTGTCCGAATGACCCGAAAATTTCCGAATCGAATAATGAATTTTTGCCGAAGGCAAAAATTCATTGACGAAAAAGTGCTTTGCACTTTTTCGTCTTTGCGAGGAGTTTACGACGAAGCAATCCACTTCAAATTTTTCCTTAAACAAAAGAAAAATTTAAAGCAACGACCTTTTGATTTGCGTGAGTAAACTCAAAGCCCAAACGCCCCAGTGCTTAAAGCATTGGGGTGTTTGAAATTTCAAAAAAGATTGACAAAACATTTATTATAGTTTATATTGTTGGAGTAGTTAGAAATGGTTCTAACTACTCCCAAAGCCGTAGGGATATACGGTAAAATTCATTGTAAGGAGGTAGTATCATGATTAAAGCTTGTCGGTTTAGTCCCGATCATAAACACAAAACACCTAGCGGGGAGACAATAGCCGAACAGGAAATGGCAAGAATCGCACTTTGTTTGATAAGGATGCAGATGAAAAATCAGCGTCTTGATCCAAATAAAATAAGAGAGATTCTTGCCAAAATAGACAAGAAAAGTGATCTTGACACCAAAAAGGTTAAGATTATGTACGAAGTATTGACTCGCGAAGCAGTTGACGAAATGTTTCCGAAACCAAAACCATAACTTAACCCCATGAAGAGTAGACAGGTTTAATCTCCTTGGAGATTTATAAAAGGATAATTGCCCCACTCTCCTTTACAGGATTAGTGATATGCAGAATAAGAACCTCACCTCCTACTTGGATTGGAGTAGTACAAAGCCGTCGTAACAAGAGGACGGTAGCCCCGACATTATGTCGGGGCTTTTTTATTAATTATTTTTTCCATTATCTTTAAAAAATTGTTATATTTATACATAACAAATAGATTAAAAATAAATAATATTTGTATACATTTGTATTATTAGTATTATTTGTTGATTTGTATGTTTATCTTCAAAAAAAGAAAGTTTAAAAGTGGGGAAATTGCTCCAGATGAAATATTTTTGGATTCTTCTAATTTGCCAGGGTTTGATACCCAGCAATTTGAAGGACGAATTGAAAAAGCAATTAGTAAAAACACAATTTTTTATTTAGGTGCTTTTTTTCTGATAATTCTGATTATTTTTCTGACCAAATTATTTTCTCTACAAATTGTAAATGGTTCCACATATCTTTCCCAGAGTGAAAATAATCGTCTACAACATTCTGTTATTTTTACTGAAAGGGGTGTGGTATACGATAGGAATGGAATTGAAATGGTTTGGAATACTATCAATGAAGATGAGGGCGAAGAATATGCGCGACGTGAATACTTAAAAACCCCTGGCTCGTCCTTACTTCTCGGTTATATTGGTTATCCTCTAAAAGATAAAAAAGGAATTTATTATGAAACGGAAATTTCTGGTAAAGATGGAATTGAGAAAGTTTTTGATGAAATGTTGAAAGGACAAAATGGATTAAAAATTGTTGAGACTGATGCTTTGATGGATGTCCAATCCGAACTTATTATTCAACCTCCTCAAAAAGGAGAAAACTTAACTTTGACTGTTGATTCAGAAATCCAATCTATTATGTATGAAGAAATGAAAGCATTAGCTGAAAGAGTTGGTTTTGATGGCGGGGCGGGTGTGATAATGGATGTAAATAGTGGTGAAATTTTATCAATGGTTAGTTATCCGGAATATAATTCAAATGTGATGACTAACTCTGATGATAATAATCAAATTGCTAATTATGTTTTTGATGAGTCAAACCCTTTTCTAAATCGTGTTATCGATGGACTCTATACTCCCGGATCTGTAATAAAACCCATTATGGCTATCGGTGCTCTAAATGAAGGGGTTATTGATCCCTATAAATCAATTTTAAGTACTGGTTCTATTTCAATTCCCAATCCATATTTTCCAGACAAACCAACTGTTTTTAAAGACTGGAAGGCTCATGGTTGGGTTGATATGAGGCGAGCGATTGCTGTTTCTTCTGATGTTTATTTCTATGAAATCGGTGGTGGTTTTGAGGATCAAAAGGGAATTGGAATTGATAATATAGAGAAATATATGGAAATGTTTGGCTTTGCTCAGCCAACTGGTATCAATTTCCTCGAAGAAGCAATTGGTGTAATTCCTAGTCCGGAATGGAAACAAAAAGTCTTTGATGAAGATTGGCTTATTGGTAATACTTACCACACATCAATTGGCCAATATGGTTTTCAGACTACTCCAATTCAAGTAGTGAAAGCTATTTCTGCTGTTGCTAATGATGGAAATTTAGTTACTCCAATTTTGGTTTCTGATGGTGGTCGAGTAGAAAAAGAAAAAATTGATATAAGTAAAGACAAGTTCCAGGTTGCTCGTGAAGGGATGCGTGATGCTGTAACCGAAGGAACTGCCCAAGGTCTAAATGTTCCTTTTGTAAAAGTGGCTGCTAAAACCGGAACCGCTGAATTGGGAATGACTAAAAAAATGGTTAACTCTTGGATTACAGGATTTTTTCCTTATGAAAATCCAAAATATGCCTTTGTGGTAATAATGGAGAGAGGACCGGTAGAAAATACAGTTGGTGGATTGTATGTAATGAGACAGGTGTTGGAATGGATGAATGCAAATAGACCAGAGTATTTTGAGAAATAACTAACATTATCTTTTAATGACCAGGGAATATCAGTCACAAAGTCAATTGACTTTGTGACTATAATTTTTCGAGTACCTCTTTACTTTTTTGTAGTTTTGTGTATTATTGTTGCAGGAAAGTAGTTAGAGAAGTATCTATAAAATAAAGAAAGGAGAGCAGTATGTCGAAAGCTTTTGAAATGAGTTGGGAAAGTTTAACGAATGATTTAGATCAGCATATTCAAAAACAGCTCGTTATGTGTTTTTTAGCTTTATGGAAGGCAAGTGGGGCAAGTAATTATTTAGTAGTTGCATCACAGGTGATTTATTTTGTTTTTGAGTCAGAATTAACGAAGTTTAAACTCATGGAATTTGTAATGTTGTCCCGTTCCTATCCCTTCTTGGACGAAGAGGAATCTCAGAATGTGCGTGATTTTTTAATCTCCCTCAACCCTTCGTGCGACTATGATTTGGAGTCTTTTATGGCTCAGGATTTAGGTTGTGAAATCGCAGATGATTTTTGGGTAAGTAAAAAATATCGTGGGGAAGAAATCATTCTTGAAGAACTTATTAATTGGGCATTACGTGGTTCGGGGAATACAGTTTTTTGTTTGAAACCCCTAGGGGCTGTGTCTGACAAGGAAATCCTAAGTTGTCTCAAAGAGTATTACGGTAAAATTGGATATTCTGTAAGGGAAAATAAACCTTTTGGGTATCTTGCTACAAAAACACTAGATGATTATTTCTTAATTACTGTTTCCAATCATTCTGGGGAAGAAACTCCCATGATTCCGGTTACAGTGAGTAGTGGAGTATAATATGAAATTAAACGACAGGGTTATCGCTCTGTCGTTTTTTATGGTCTAAATTATCTTATTGTGCTAATATGGTGGGTATACTTTGAGTATGTGATTGGGGGAATAACCCATGTTGAGTACTTTGAAAATTCTTTGGCTTGCTTTAGCAAGCAGTATAAGAATTTTCACAACTCGAATTTCTACAAAATCCGACCCAACAGGGCTTCAAAATATTCTATTTTGAAGTAGAACGGGATGTTTTTCTAATTCACTTCGCTCAAAAGAAAAACATGAAACAATATCTAACAAAAGAAAAACACAAGGAGCTTAATGATGAGCTCGATTTTTTGGTGTCTGTGAAGAGAAAAGAAATTGCTAAAGAATTGGATTCAGCTGGTGCAATGGGGGATTTACGAGAAAATGCTGAATATCAACAAGCTCGTGAAGACCAGGCAAATCTTGAACAAAGAATTAGTCAATTAGAAAATCTTTTAAGAGATGTTGAGGTTATTAAAGGAGGGAAAAAAGGTGTCGTAGAAGCTGGGGCAACTGTTATTGTTTGCAAAAAAGGTAGTAAGGATTGTATTACCTATAAAATCGTTGGAGCAGAAGAAGCAAGTATGGCAGAAGGAAAAATTTCTGCCAGTTCTCCATTGGTGATGGCAATGATGGGGAAAAAGAAGGGAGAGGAATTTTCATTTATGGCACCGAAAGGAGAGGTGCGATATGAGATTGTAAATATTAAATAAATTTTTGGAAAAGTTTACAAATCCTAAACTCTAAACCCTAAATCCTAAACAAATTCAAAATACAAAATTCAAAAATTTAAAACATTTTTTTGAATTTTGAAAATTTGAATTTTGTGTTTGTTTAGAGTTTAGAGTTTAGAATTTAGGATTTAGAGTTTTTGTAATGAATTTGATATTAATTATTAAATTTTTACCTTTGAATAAATTATGACATCAATAAACGAGTTAAAAAAGGTGCGTCTTGAAAAATTAAACAAACTAAAAGAAGCGGGTGTCAATCCTTTTCCTGCATCTGTTGATTTTGATATGACGCTTCAAGATGCGATTGATTCTTTTAGTAAAGAGAAACAAGTAAAATTAGTTGGGCGAATTATGGCTATTCGGGGGGCGGGGAAGATCCTTTTTATAAAATTCTATGACGGTACAGCAGATTTCCAAGCAGTTTTGAAAGCAGATGAAATCGGAGAAGAAAAAGTAGATTTTTTCCAAAAACATTTTGATGTTGGAGATTTCGTAAAGTTTGAGGGAACCTTCTTTAAAACAAAAACAGGGGAACAGTCTGTTTTGGTATCTTCTTATGAAATGCTTTCCAAAGCACTTCTTCCGTTGCCAGAAAAATGGCATGGCCTTCAAGACATAGAGGAGCGGTTTAGGAAAAGGTATCTTGATATTTTGGTGGATACAGAAAGAAGGGATCTGTTTATCAAAAAAGCAAAATTTTGGAATACTACGAGAGATTTCTTCACCCGAAAAGGGTTTTTGGAAGTTGAAACACCAACTCTTGAAGTAACAACCGGGGGCGCTGAGGCTCGACCATTTATCACTCATCACAATGATTTTGATATGGATCTTTATTTGAGAATTTCTGTTGGTGAGTTATGGCAAAAAAGATTGATGGTGGCTGGCTTTCCAAAAACTTTTGAAATTGGAAAAATTTTTAGGAATGAAGGATCAAGTAACGAACATTTACAAGAATTTACTAACTTAGAATTTTACTGGGCTTATGCCGACTATAATGATGGAATGAAGTTAGTTACGGAATTATATCGAGAGCTAGCCCAAGAAGTTTTTGGTACAACTAAATTTGAAGTAGGGGACTATAAGTTTGACTTAGCAGATGATTGGAAAAAAATTGATTATCGTCAGGAAATTATTGATAAAACAGGAATAGATATTTTAGAGGCTTCTGAAAAAGAAATGAAAAAGAAATTGGAAGAACTGGGTGTTGAATACGAAGGTGATAATAAAGAAAGATTAACTGATACTCTTTGGAAACATTGTCGAAAAGAAATTGCCGGTCCTGTGTTTTTAATTAATCATCCAAAGTTAGTTGCCCCGTTAGCAAAAAGTACAGAAGAAAATCCAGAATTAGTGGAAAGATTCCAGATAATTTTAGCAGGTAGCGAGATTGGTAATGGTTATTCGGAATTAAATGACCCAATTGATCAAAAAGAAAGATTTGAAAAACAAAAAGAACTTTTGGAATCAGGTGACGAAGAAGCAATGATGCCTGATTGGGAATTTGTTGAAACGCTAGAACATGGAATGCCTCCAACTTGTGGATTTGGATTCGGTGAAAGATTGTTTGCGGTATTGTCTGGTCATTCTATCAGGGAGACTCAATTGTTTCCTTTGATGAAACCAAAAAATTAAAAAACGACTTACTTATTTCATTTCAGTAATAAATTTCTTTTCGTATTACTTAGTGTGGTGATGGTTGGAAAAAAATTCAAAAATGTTGCTTTCAGGCAACATTTTTGGTAGTATATCGTCTATGTTAAAAATCAGATTACAAAGAGTTGGAAGAAAACACGATCCCTCATTCAGGATCGTTTTAACTGATTCTAAAAATGGACCAAAAAGTGGAAGATTTATTGAAATTCTAGGACACTATGATGCCAAGAAAGATGTTAGGCAAGTTGATGGTGAAAGAATAAAAGAATTGATGTCTACCGGAGCTCAACTTTCAGACACAGTTCATAATATTTTAATTAATGAGAAAGTTTTGGAAGGTAAAAAGAAAAATGTACTTCCAAGAAAATCACCAATAGTGAAAGAGGAGAAAGAAGAAAAGCCAGTCGAAAAAGAAGGTACACAAGAAGATGAAACACCAACTGAACCCGAAGATAAACCAAAAGAAGAAGAAAAACCAGAGAAAGCTCCAGCCGAAGAAGTAAAAGAAGAAGAGGAGAATAAAGAAGAACCAACAGAAGAAAAGCAACCAGAACCAGAAATTGAAGAAAAGTAAAAAAAGTAGGGGTCGGACCCCTACCTTTTATTATATTTTCCACTTTCTACTTTTAACTTTCTAATTTATAATGGCATTATGGAGTTTTCATCAATTTTAATTTATTTCTCGATAGGGGTTGTTGTTGGATATATTGCGTATCGTGTTTTGTTTGGTGGTAGAAGAAAAGTTGAGTTTATTGATAAAAGTCAGCATAGAGAAGATTTAATCTTGAAATTTATCGAAGGGAAGGGAAGAGTGAAAAATGATGATATTCAAAAGATATTGAGGGTATCCGATGCAACAGCAACAAGATATTTACAAGAATTGGAAAATCAGAAAAAAATAAGACAGGTTGGAGATAGGGGAAGGTTTGTTTATTACGAAAAAATCAAATAAATAATTCCAAAACTAGCGACCTTCGTGTCTTTTTCCTCAAATTTCCATTCACCTTATTCTAAGATAAGGCTCACGAAAATTTTTCAAAAAAATAAACGAATCTCATCTAGTTTTGAATTTTTTTATAAAAATGGTGGGTGTCCGACACCCACTCATGGCTTGCCCGCACACCTTTCATATCATTAATAAAATCAAAAAAAATAGCTAATCATATAATTGTCTGAAAGACGATGATATGAATGGTGTGAGGGCTTTATTGAGCTGTTTTCAATGGCTCACGCATGAGCCATTGAAAATTTAAGCAAATTTTCGACTTAATATCAATTTCTGGGGTTTTTCCTATTCAAAAAATCATCAACCAAT
>CAZSPC010000023.1:0-9905 GCA_964608745.1 uncultured Candidatus Saccharibacteria bacterium
TCCTTTTTCATAATAATCGGATTTTACCCGATTGCATTTCAAAAAGGAATTTTCGCCCTCACTCGCAAGAGTGGGGGGACATTTTTTATTTTATTTCAAAATCGGCATTTTGCGAGCCTCGGTCTTAAATATTCCTTTTTTCATATTCCAAATTTCCTTACCTAGATGTCCTTTGGTATAAATAACAATTACTTGTTTACCTTTTTTAATCAACCTTTCATACAAAGTAGCAAAATCACCGTCGCCACTAAAAAATACAAAACTGTCAAAACGATGCAATCTTTCAAAACAATCTAATCCTATTTCTAAGTCAAAATCACATTTTCTTTGAGTAATGTTAGTTCCCTCGATTTTAATATGTTTTACTGGTTTTGTTTTTACATTAAACTCAATATTTTTAATCCTTGTTAAAAAATCGTGTGATTTTTCATGGTCATCTTTTCCATAGTAAAAATTTACACTGCCTATCTCATCATAATCAACTAAATAATCAAAAAGTTTTTGTGGACAAAGTTCTTGTTTCAAACTTTTTCTCCAACCATATACATTCGCCCAATCTATACAAATCATAGTAGCCCCTTTTAATTTCAGAATTTGTTTTTTATTTAACATTAGTTTTAGTTTTTAGAATTTATTTTTTTCCATAATTCACCTAGAGTTTCTTCGACGGTCTTGTTACTTGTATCCACAACAACAGCTTCTGGTCTTTTTTTGATATATTCTTGTATTTTATCCCAAAACCATTCTGCTTTTTCAGGCGTTAATGATCCATTTTCCCTGTAACCCCTTTCGTTTATTCGATTCAACCACAACTCACGGTCAGAATTAAGTATAAATTCAAAAACTTCTGCATTGTATTTTTTACCAATTTCGATAAATTTATTTAAAGTAATTTCTGAATCTATTATAATTTTATCAACAACAACATCTCGTCCGTGCCTTAAACATTCTTCCGTAACAGCTTTTGATATATCAAACATAAGTTCTCCACTTTCTTCACGAAAATCTTTATATCCACTTATATATCTACGCTGAGCATCTACTTCCAATAAAAAAGAAAGTGGTAATTTTTTATGTACCTCTTTGGCGATAGTACTTTTTCCAACTCCAGTTGGTCCGTTTATGATTATAAGTTTCATTTTTTTATTTTATAAATTGAGTAAATTGCCGATAGAACAAAAATACATTGTAAAACAACAAAAATTAAATCTGGAATGGTAAAACTATAAATTCCTAACAAGATACCCCCAGCAATATAATAAAAATTTTCGTAGTAGCCGTCATTTTTTATAACCCCAAAAGAAACGAGTAGCAACCCGACTATTCCTATTATTTTGTATATGGTTAGTTCAAAAATCATTTTTAATTCTTTTTTGGACTGCTCACGCAATCCGACCCCTAGATTGCCACGCCCTTCGGGCTCGCAATGACGGATTATTTTTTTAGTTCCTCGATTGCTGATTTAGCCTGTTCTACTGTTGGTGGTTTACCGTGCCACTGATAATCTCCTTCAAATTCTTTAACACCTTTTCCGGGAATTGTGTAAGCAATTATTACAACTGGTTTTCCGGTAATTGCTTTTGCTTCGTTTATTGCATTATCGATTGATCTAAAATTATGTCCATCAATTTCAATTACATGCCAACCAAATGATTCAAATTTTTCGTTTAAAGGTTCTAATGGCATTACATCTTCAACCGCACCTTCAATTTGTATATTATTTCTATCAATTATTCCAATTATATTCTGCAATTTCTCTTTTCCGGCCAACATAAAGGCTTCCCAAATCTGTCCTTCTTGTAACTCTCCGTCGCTCATCAAACAATAAAAGAATTTATCTGAATTTGGTCCACTATCAATTCTGTCAGCTAATGACATCCCAACCGCTTGTGAAAGTCCTGAGCCAAGTGGCCCCGAACTGGTTTCAACTCCTTTCAACCATTCACGATGTGGATGACCTTGTAATTTTGAGCCAAATTTTCTCAATGTTTTCAATTCTGATTTTGGAAAATAACCAGCGTGCGCCATTGTTGAATACAAAACTGGACAAATATGCCCATTAGATAAAATTAAATAATCCCTTTCTTCCCAATCTGGATTTTTAGGATCATGCTTCATCGAGTGAAAATAAAGAGTAGTAAAAATATCCGCCATTCCTAAAGGTCCAGCTGTGTGTCCAGAACCAGCTTCAACAAGCATTTCGATAATTGAAACTCGAACTTCTTTTGCTTTCTTTTCTAATTCCTTTGTTTTTTTATCATCTAGCATAGATAATATTGTAACACGATTTAACTCTGCAAAATAAACATACCAATATACAAATGATACTAATAATACGAATATACACAAATATTATTTATCAAAATCTTATCAGTAACCAAGTAATTTTACTTAACAAAGTTTTCTTAAAAAATAATTTTTGTTCTTCTAGAATTTGTTTACATTTGTATTATTCGTATCATTTGTATATTGGTATGTTAAACTCTTTTGAAAACTTCAATTGTTGTATCTATATCCTCACTTCCAAAAATAGTTGACCCAGAAGCTATACGGCTCGCCCCAGCATCTTTCAGGAGTTTAGCATTATCAAGATTTACACCACCATCAACTGAAATAGTCATATCAGGATAGTTTTTTCTAAATTCTGCAATTTTTGGCAACACTAAATCCGTGAATACTTCACCTTGATAACCAATTCTTTCAATTCCCATAAACTGAATAAAAGAAATTTTATCAAAAAATTGCCTGTAATCATTTGGGTTTGTATAGATATTAAAAGCTAAACCTAACTCCACTTTATCACCAAATTTTTCTACAATTTCATTTAATTTCTCCGTTGATTCAACATGAACAACAATCCTACTTGCTCCGGCATCAATAAAATCCTGAATTTTTTCTTCTGGCTTATCAATCATCAGATCAAATTCGAAAACACAAGCATCACACTTGGGTACTTCTAGAAAAATACCCGATTCCCACATCGAATTTAGATAAGGCCATCCCTTAGACGGAACAAAAACACCGTCAACTATATCAATTTGTACAGCAGAAACTTTTCCTCGAACAAGAGAAAATTTTTGTTTTAAATCCTCAAATGATTGAGGAATAATTGCTGGTATTATTTCCATGTTGTTTTTCTTACGAACGAAGTGAGTTAGAAATAACAACACCCTATTGAGTCGAATTTCGTAGAAATTCGAGTTTTTTGAATCCTCTTCAAAGGATTCAAAAAGTACTCAATATGGGTCTGTTTAATTAACCTAACCGCTCTATTTTATTAATTCGCCTTATATGCCTCTCGTCTTCACTAAATTCTGTATCTAGCCAAAGCTGAACAGCATTTTTAGCTTCTTCTTTTGAAACAAATCTGGCACCAAAAGACAAAATATTGGCATTGTTGTGTTCTTTGGATAATTTTATTATTTCATTATTTCCTCCATAAAATACTACAGCTCGCACATTTTTAAAACGATTGGCAACGATTGCTTCACCTTGTCCTGAGCCACCTAAAATAATTCCCAAGTTTTCATTTGGATTTTCAGAAATTTTTTGAGCTACTTTTGAAACAAAATCTGGGTAATCATCTTGTTCATTATATTCAAAAGCTCCTTCATCACTTACCTCCAATCCCAAGTCTTCCACCAAAAAAACCATAAGTTTTTCTTTTAATTCAAAACCAGCATGATCTGAAGCTATAAAAATTTTTTTATTTTTATTTTGCATTGTTTTGTTATATATTTTTTTAAATTAGTTTTTCTAAAAGATATTCATCAAAATAGCCTTTGCCAACCTTCAATTCTTTTTCATATTTTTCCACAATTTTAAAACCATGCTTTTCATATAAACCCAAGGCTGTTTTTTGTTGGGTTACGACACTTAATTTTATTTTTTTGATAAATTTTTTCTCTTTTAGTTTTATTAAAACTTCTTTCATTAACAAACTACCAATACCCTTATCTCGATACTCAGGTTTTACATATACATAACCAATATTCGCTATATGCTTTATTTTTTCTTTATCACTCCAAAAAGCTCCTATCATCCCAACCAATTTATCACCATCACAAGCAAAAAGAAAAAATTTAGTATTTTCATCTTCTGATTGTTGTAGATTATCTTTCCACACCCTGTCTTCAAACTTCAAGCTATCCTCAAACGAACCAGCAAAAGACTGTGGTTCTTTTTCCAACGCCTCTAAACGAAGTTTTTTGTATTTCTCCCAATCACTAACCGAAATTTTTTTAATTTCTACACTCATCTTTTCTTATTATAAGTTTTTGAATCGCGCTTACGAATATGTTTAATGATTATTTTATACTCAACAATATCGATTTTAAAAAAAATTCTCCAATTTCCAACTCTTCGTCGATACTCATCGGTTTCGCCTTTTAATTTTTGTCGGTCGCCAATAAAGGGATCTGTTTTCATACTTTCGATTACATTTTTAATATATTCCAAATCTTTTTTAGGAATTTTCCGAATCTCCTTTTTAATGCAATTTGCAATTTCAATATACCAACTCATTTTTAAAGTTCATTATTAACAAAGTCATCCCAGCTTGTGGTTTTTCCTTCTTGAATATCTTTTCGAGCACGATTTAAAGCTATAATCTCTTTTTTGGTTGGTTCATAAACAGGCACAACACGACCAATAACAGCTTCTCTGATTATATCAGAGCGACTTTTGTAACTCTCACGAGCAATCAAATCAACCCTACTAATAATATTTTCAGGTAAAGAAACTGAAACGGGCTGATATTTTACTTTTGTTTCCATAATTTATCTATTATTAACGATTAATATTATTTAATAACCATTAATTACCAGTATATATGCAAAACAAACCAAAAACAAGTTATTTATTCCATCGCTTTTAATACATGTTTGATAAGCGTATTGGTATACCCCATTTCATTATCATACCAAGCTAATACTTTTACCAAGTTACCACCAACCACTCTTGTGAACTGCAAATCAACAATCGAAGCATAAGGATTACCAACAATATCAGAAGAAACAATTGGCTCGTCGGTAACTGTAAAAATTCCCTCCCATTTTGGATCTTTGCTTGCTTCTTCTAGAATTTTATTTACTTCTTTCACTGTCGTTTCTTTTTTGGCTATAAAAGTAATATCAAGAAGCGAGCCAGAAATGACCGGTACACGCATTGCAATTCCATCAAACATTCCTTCCAAATCTGTCATCACCTTGGTAGTAGCAACCGCTGCGCCTGTAGTTGAAGGAATAATATTTTGAGCACCAGCGCGTCCTTTTCGAAAATCTTTTTCATTGGGAGAGTCAACCATTTTTTGAGTTGCGGTATACCCATGAACAGTATTTAGCATTGCTTTTTCAATACCAATAGTATTTTTTAAGATATTTAACACAGGGCTACCTGCGTTTGTAGTACAAGATGCATTTGAGCTTATCTGACAAGTTTTCAACTCGTCGTCGTTCACTCCCATCAAAATTGTTTTAGCATCTGCTGATGGTGACGAAATAACAACCTTCTTCGCCCCGGCATCAATGTGAGCCCGAGCTTTTTCTTTTGTTGTGAAAACACCAGTTGATTCAACCACCACATCAATATTCAAATCACCCCAAGGTAGTTTTGATGGATCTTTTTCGCTTAAAAATTGAATTTCTTTTCCACTGATAACAAGATTATCTTTTTTTACTTCAATATTTTGCTTACTCATCCCATGAGCAGTATCATATTTCAAAAGATAGGCAATATTTTCAATACTACCCAAGTCATTTACGGCAACGATATCTATCTGGTCATTATCATATGCCATTTTAATAAATGCTCGGCCAATTCGACCAACGCCGTTAATTGCAACTCGTAATTTACTATTCATATTTCTAAAAGTTAATTTTTATGTATTTATAATAACACACTAAACAAAAGCACCAAATCACAAATTCCAAATTATAAATTGTGGGTTTTACCAGCGGTCGTGAATAAAACCCACAATTTTGAATAAAATACTTTAAGGCTATTGACAACCCCCTTCTCTCTCTGCTAATATTGTTCATAGGATATATGTTAGAAAAAATTACAAATAAATCAACAACAGGAGTTAGGTATGGAAGAAAAATGCAACGAACTTAGAGGGGTAGATTTTTTTTGGTTAGACGGAGAAAGTGATATCTGTGAGCACCCAGACAAAATGGGGGATATATGCACCCGACATAACTGTCCCAAAGTTGCTGTCTGTGTGCAAAATGTTGAATACCCATAACCACAAAATCACCAGATCAATATACTAGATTTGGTGATTTTTTACTTTTAACTAATTCCTAAAAACTCATGTCTGGTATCTTCTTTATGAAACTCTCTTGCCCCCCTTCTCATTCCCATCAAAATACCTAATCCAACAAATTCTGCTAATAGATGTGAACCTCCATAACTCATAAATGGTATGGTCACCCCTGTAACAGGAAGTAAGCCTATATTCATTCCCACATGAACAACAAAATGACTAATAAATAAAATTGCCAAACCTAAAGCAAATAAAGTTTCAAAATTAGAAGCTCCGTGTATTGCGTTTAAAAGAATTCTCCAAACAACTAGTGCATATAAAAGAAATAGAATAATAACACCAACGAATCCCCACTCTTCTGCAAAAGAAGCAAAAATAAAATCGGTTTCATATTCTGGTAAAAATTGTAATCGAGATTGCGTGCCATAACCAACCCCCTTTCCTAACAACTGACCAGAACCAGTTGCAATTGTAGACTGGTACGCATTATAACCACTTCCTTGAATATCAGCCAATGGATGAATGAAAGTTACAATTCTTTGTTTTTGATAATCCTGAAAAACAAAACCCCATAAACCAACAAAAGCGATGGCACCAGCTAAGAAAACCATTAGTAAATGTTTCTTCGAAATACCCGAAACAAGCACCATTCCAAACCAGATCAAAAAAATAATAATTGCTGAACCAAAATCAGGTTGTAACAAAACTAAAATAAAAAAGATTAAAGCATAAATTCCAGAAACAAAAATATGTTTAAAGTGAGCAATTTCAATATGTCTTTTCGAGAAATACTTTGCCAGTAATAATATCAGTATAAGTTTTACAAAATCAGCCGGCTGAAATGACGCAAATCCTAAGTTAAACCAAGATTGAGCCCCTTTAAAAACACTACCTGTTATAAATAAAGCAGTAAGCAAGCCAGTAAAAATAAAAAACAAAATCGTCAAAACACGAGTTTGTTTTAAAAAAGAAAAATCAACAAAACTAAGAACAAAAAAAATAACAATAGAAATCGATGCCCAAAGAGTTTGTTTTTCAAAAAAATAGTTTTCTCCCACAAAAGAATTCATAGTTACCAAACCAGCAACTACCAAAGGCAAAACAGCAAAAAAAAGAATCCAATCTATATTTGTTCTAGATTTAAGAAAAGACATATGTTTAAAAATTTTCAATTTTCAATTTGCAATTTTCAAACAATCTTCAAATAAATTAATTTTCAATGTTTTAAAATTTAGGTTTTAAAAAATTTTAAATTATTTAAAAATTATAAATTAAAAATTAAAAATTCTTCTGAAATAGCTCTGCTATTTCAGAAGAGGTATTACTTCAATTTTTGAAATATCTTCTGGTAATTCGTTCCAAGTAAACACAATTTGTTCTGTTTCGTTTCTATTTAACCTATCAATGATTGTTTTAGAAAAGCCAACTGCATTATCTTTACTATCAGAAAGAATTGCGGTTACCTCAATATTTTTTAAATTTTGAACCGATCTATTTTCAATACTCGCTTCTAATCGTGCCTTTTTACCATCACGAATTAAATCTTTATTCAAAACAACGAGCTCTGGTTGTTCGTCAGATGTTCTCACCCAATTAAAATCCGATGTAAACTCGAATAGAGGTGATCTAGTTGGTACACGGTTATCAACAAAAATATTACCCTCAAAAACCGGGAATATACTTCTTGGGAGAATATCGATCACTCCTGTTCTTTCTGTCACCAAAATACTATTTTCATCATAAAGCTTAAAAGAATATTCTACATCTTTTGCTCCAGTTTTTGGATTAGGGTTTTCGATAAGTGCGATTGCATTATACACCCCGTCTGATACTTTCATTAGACGGCTCCACAAAACAACAGGGTCAATCGCCTGAAACGAGCAAACTTTTGGACAAGATCCTCCGCAGTCAATTCCGCTTTCGTCTTGGTTTTGAATACCGTCTTCACAATTAGGAGCTTCATAGAAATATACAAAATAAATGGTTATAGAAATAACCAAAACAATGGCTAAAAAACCACTTAGATAAATTGTTCTTCTTTTTGATGACCAAGACATAATGTTAGTTTTTAGTTAAATAGTTTTTAGTTTTTAGTAAGGTGTTTAAATAATACCAAAAAAATATTAAAACTTTAATCTTGACAAATTAAAGGGGTATGCTAATCTTTTTTGAGAATAAAAAAACTCAAGTGCTTAATGTTGTTATATTCTCCGGCTAAGGGGTTGTTTTTAAACTTGCTTTCGTTACTAAAATTCTTAAATTTAAACCGAGACAAAAAGAAAAAATTTAGCTTATGCCTAAGCATAGGCTAAATTTTTTCTTGAAGTCGCAGGTTAAATTTAAGAATTTTAGTAGAAATGAAGTTTAAATAACAACCCCCCAACGCCGAAGCTACCTACCTTCTCCATACAAAGAGTGCTTTTTAATACAAAATAAAAAAACTCAAGTGCTTAATGTTGTTATATTCTCCGGCTAAACGCCGAAGCTACCTACCTTCTCCATACAAAGAGTGCTCTTTTACAAAATAAAAAAACTCAAGTACTTAATGTTGGCGTCTACCTACTTTCCCCATAAAAGAGTATCATCGGCTCTAGAAAGCTTAACTTCCGTGTTCGAAATGGGAACGGGTGGACCCTTTCCGACGAAACACCAACATTAAAAACTTGAGTTTTTTGTTTTTTTTATTTATTTTTTTTAACTGAATACTTGCCCGCACACCAACTTTACCATCGTTACATTGTGTTTTAAAAACATTATTACAAACAATCAAGTTTAGACTAGAAAATAAATCTAATAATAACTCAATGATGCAACAAAAACACAATGGCAAAGTTGGTGTGTGGGTTGAGAACTAAAAACGAGTGAGGAAAACACTCTTAATAAATTGTGGTAATTAAACCTAACAAAATATCTTTTGAAGCCCGGCTAGACTTTCAAAAATAAAAGCACTTCGTCTTATATTAACTCCTCGGCTCAATAATTTTAAAAAATAAATTTTTTAAAATTATATTCGCTCTACGTCGTTAATAAGTATTTTCCTCAAAAAAATTTGGAGTCCATAATGTGATTCGAACACATGACCTTTTCCTTACCAAGGAAATGCTCTACCACTGAGCTATATGGACTCACAAATTTAAAAGAACAAATGGTCGGATGCTTCTCCCTCTTTGTTGGCGAGGCTTACCATTAGCTTCTTCAAAAAAGAAGAAGCATCCGTTACAAGTCGCTCCTCGCTACGCTCGAAAGACAAGTGCTGAGTAATAAGTAGTAAGTAATAAGTAAAAAATTTCTAAAGAAATTTTTTAAATTACTTATTACTTACACCTTACTACTTCGCACTTGCTCCGAGCGTAGCGAGGGGCAACCTACCCATTTTTAATTCTCAAAGAATCTAAAAATTTAATAAAATTAAATTTTTAGATCTGTAGATAAAAATTATCGTCACAAAAAATTGTGTTCTTTAAATTCCGAATAAGAAATATCAATGAATTAGTACTCCTCAGCTGAATGCATTACTGCACTTACACTTAGAGCCTATCACCTGATCATCTCTCAGGAATTTCAACGATTCCTAATCTTGAAGTTGGCTTCCCTCTTAGATGCTTTCAGAGGTTATCCATTCCCAACTTAGCTACCCAGC
>CAZSPC010000024.1:0-9681 GCA_964608745.1 uncultured Candidatus Saccharibacteria bacterium
AAAAGCACTCCGAGAGGAGTGCTTTTATTGTATCATGGGGTTTTGTAATTTAGAGAATCTTAGGCTTTTTATCCAACATATTCGCCAAAGACATTAACTCCGGCATTGCGTTTTCTAAAATTTGTTTTTTCTCGTCCAGTGATCTTTCCAATTTTTTAGGATTTTCTGCGTAGTAATATGTTCTTTGATTTTTAGAGAGGGAAGAGAGTAGCCCTTTTTTCTTTAAAGAGTCCACCACATCGTAAACTGTTGTTCTTTTAACACCCGATTTTCTAGAAATTTGGCCAATAGTTGATTCAAACAATTCTAAACAAGCCAAGTATACTTTGGCCTCCTTTTTGTTTAATCCTATTTTTTCTAATTCTTTGTTTAGCATAACTGTTTACCCTTATTCGTCATTGCGAGCCGTAAGGCGTGGCAATCCAGACATTTGGAGGCGAAGCTGACTAAAACAATTCATCCGTCTTTGCGAGGCTTTAGTCGAAGCAATCCACTTCGGTTTGTAGAACCGGAGCAGCGACCTTCGGTTTACGAAGTAAACCCTAAACTACTTTCTGCTTGCTCGCGCAAGCCAACCCCTGGATTGCCACGCTACGCTCGCAATGACGGAAGAGATAGGTTGTCGCTCCGCCAGCTGATGGATTGCAATGACGAGTTTATGCTTACATATTAGCATATTGTCGACAAAAAGGTCAACATTACACCTGTGGATAAACACCTAAAAAAGCTATAAAACAAGCTATTTTCTCTTGTACTACACAAGAAAACATTAAAAACTTGACAGAATTTAAGACAACACTAGACAAAAATGTTATTATATTGTCGGATAAAAGGTTGGTTATTTGAAACTTAAAAAGGAGGTAAACAATGCTTAGATGTGAAATGTATTTAGATGTCAATGTAAGAGAAATTTTCGATAAACTTGGTGGAGTAGGAGGGGCACGACAACTTCTTCGTGGAGACGCTAAGTTTTCAATAATTAAACACACTGTTGACCTCAGTGCACGACCATTACTCCCAGCTGGAGGTTGGAGAATATACAAACATAAAGGAGAAGGGGTTGTTAAAATTGAACTTCGTTCAGATGATAACCTATACCTAGACGGTAAAAAAGTTAATTTATTCTTACCTGGAATACAAAAAGAATACCCTCACATGATTAATGGTTATGAACTTAAAAGTGAACTTATTAAGGAAAATAACAAGATGTTACTTAATAGTAATGTTTTAGATTATCTCTATAACCATCCTGAATTTTTTCCCAAACACTGGAAAAAACACAAGCAAGGTTATACACAAATTGTTTTCTTTTGGGGTTCAATTTTTGAACGTTATCAATCTCCTAGTTGGTGTGTTCGTAGCCTTCATTATCACCGAGGTAAACTACATTGTGGGTACCGAAAATTTGATAATTATTGGGATTATAAAGCCCCGTTAGCTTATCTCACAAACTAATAAACCAAGGTTCTATTATAGGTAATAAAGATTTTTGTGATTTATTTAATAAAATAAATTTCACTACAATTTTGTTTTTAAGTTTTTTACCCGCAGAGTTGGTTACTCTGCGGGTTTTTTGTTTCTCATGATTCACAATTCATAATTCGTGATTCTGTTTTAATTCTGATAGAATTAGATTATCTTAAATTTAAATTAACAACTTACGGGTTTTGTGGGTTTTTTGTTTGACTTTCTGGATCCTCACGGGCTATGCCCCCATAGTTGCTCCATTTTTTTTAAAACGAAGAGAATGACTAAGTGGAATGAGTTTTGGCGAAGCCAAAACTCATTTTCTGCGTAGTTCGGCGTTTGTTCTGCGTGAGTCCGCGGTTCGTTTATTTGTATTTTACCCACAAGAACAAAATCTTCGATAAAATCTTTGTAGTATAATTAAATTTAATATTAACTAAAACAAACGAACAATGTTTTCAAAAGTCTTCTCCGCTCAAACTAATCTCCTTGGAGCAAATATTATTGACATTGAAATAGACATCACAAAAAGCTCTCATAAATTTTCTGTTGTTGGACTTGCTAACAAAGAAGTAGATGAGTCACGCGACAGGGTATCAGCGGCAATAAAAAATACAGGGTATAAATCACCAAAACAAGAAAATCACAAAACTGTAATAGCTCTTGCACCAGCTAATATTAAAAAAGAAGGTCCAAATTTTGATCTAGGAATTGCCCTTGCTTATTTATTAGCAAAACAAGATATTGAATTTAACCCATCTAATAAAATTTTTATCGGCGAACTTGCACTCGACGGAAAATTAAGAAAAACAAAGGGGGTTCTTCCTCTTGTTCGCGAAGCTAAAAAACAAGGTTTCAAAGAAGTGTATCTCCCAAAAGAAAATGTTTTAGAAGGAGCTTTGATTGATGGAATTAAAATTTTTGGTGTTGAAAATTTAGAACAAGTTATCAAACATTTAGAAGAAGAGGGTGAGCCAATTCAACCTCAGCCAACCACAAGGATAAAGTTAGACAATCAAAATTATTTAATTGATTTTTGTGATGTGAAAGGGCAAGAATCCACCAAAAGGGGGTTAGAAATAGCGGCCGCTGGCGGTCATAATCTTGCGATGTATGGGCCTCCCGGAACAGGTAAAACAATGTTAGCCAAAGCTTTTTGTTATATCCTCCCACCACTTTCTTTTGAAGATGTCTTGGAAGTAACATCGATTCACTCTGTTGCAGGCGCCCTCACCAAAAACATAGTCACCCAACCGCCGTTTCGCTCACCTCACCACACCTCATCTTATGTATCAGTCGTAGGTGGTGGCACATTCCCAAAACCCGGCGAAGTAACCCTTGCTCATAAAGGAGTTTTGTTTGTTGATGAGTTTCCTGAATTTGAAAGAAGGGTGATTGATTCGTTGAGACAACCTCTGGAAGACAAAATTGTTAGTATTTCTCGCGCCCGAGGTACTGCCACATTTCCTGCTAATTTTATTTTAATCGCCACAATGAACCCCTGCCCTTGTGGAAACTTTCAGTCCAACAAAGAATGTATTTGTACACCAAATCATATAAATAATTATCAAAGAAAAGTTTCTGGACCAATTGTAGATAGAATTGATATGTGGACAGAGGTATCAAAAATAGAATATGAAAAATTATCAACAAAAACCAAAGAAGGTGACAGCACGGATATCATAAAAAATAGGGTTTTAATTGCTCGCCAAAAACAACTCCAAAGATTTGGAAAAACAAAAACCAATGGAGATATGGGAGCAAAAGACATCGAAAAATATATCCAACTCGCACCTGATGTAAAAGAAATTTTAAACCAATCAGCAAATAAATTTAATCTATCTGCTAGGAGTTATCATAAAGTCATTAAACTCGCCCGAACAATCGCCGACTTGGATAATTCAAATGAAATTTCACAAAGTCATCTACTAGAAGCCCTTCAATACCGACCAAAAACTGAAAGTTAAAATTAGGTAAGTTATTTTTAATCTTAAAATTAGGGGCATTTCGGGGGTAAACATCGTTTACCTACTTTACTTTCAAGTTTTTTTAATTATGAAAATTCAATTACGAAAAAAATATCGATCGATATTTTTTTCGTAATTTGTGGTAGAATATTAGTTATAGATTATACTTTTAGGTTATACCTTGCTCTCATATTTATATATTTATATATCTACTAATTAAACCAAAAATGAAGGATATTTGTTTAACAAAAGAAGAAAGATTGTTTCTAACTAACGCTAGGCCTCCTAAAAAAATGAAAAATGGGGAACTTTCTAAAGAAATCATAAAAGGGATTGCCTTAGGTGGAACAATAGCGACTATGTTTGTGTTACCAGGAACAGCTATTGCTTATAAATGGTTTGATGATTTACATAAATATAACAAAAGAAAACTTCGAGATAATTTAAAAAGATTATTAGATCATGGTTATATAAGAGAGGATGAGATAGATAAATATTGCATAACTCCAAAAGGGATATTAAAGTTAAATGAGTATAAAATACAAGATTTGATAATTCAAAAACCAAAAAACTGGGATGGTAAATGGAGAATACTCACCTTTGATATACCAGAAGAAAAAAAGTCAGCTAGAATAGCTCTAAATAAAAAATTAAAAGATCTTAGTTTTTTAACACTGCAAAAATCAGTTTTTATTTATCCATACCCTTGTGAAAAAGAATTTAAACAAATAGGAGAATTTTTCGGGGTTAAAAAAAATATTATATTTATGGAAGTAGACAAAATAAGTAATGATGTTTCTATAAAAAATAAATTTAAAAAAATGAAGTTATTGTAATTAGTTTGAATTATACATATTGGACGAAAAAAATATCGATCGATATTTTTTTCGTAGCTACTAAACTTTAATAATTTATAGCTGGCTGTTTGTTATATACTGTATAATAAACATTCAAAATCAAGTTAATAACAAAACCTCTAATATAAAAACGATTATAAAGATAAAGTAGGTCAAGAAAATATATTTTTCTTGATAATTTTTTTGATTCAAAAAGCCATAAAGAATAAAACTAAAAATTATTGCAGTTAAAACTGTAATTGGATGAAAAAACAAAAAACTTACTCCAAATAAATTCACAAAAAACATAACAGAGCTAAAAACTTTCTTACTTAATCTTTCTCCCAACATAACCGGGATTGTTTTTATTCCGTTCGCCTTGTCCCCATCAATATCTTTTATGTTTTTTATATTTTCAATAAGAAAAATAACCACAAAAATAAAAATTGCATATTTCAAAGGAAAAGCTCTTAAATTTTCTGTACCAGAAACTGCAAAAAATCCAGTCATCACCACAACCAGGGCATTTGTAGCTATCAAAACAGAAGATACAATAGGAACTCTTTTTAATTTTAAAGGGGGTACGCTGTAAATATGATAAATACCGATAAACAAAAGAGTAAAAATAAAAGTATAGTAACCCGCAAGGAAAGAAAAACTAATAGAAATAATTAAGAATAAATATTTTAGAACTTTCCACTCATTAATACTTAGTTCTTGTCTAGGAATTGGTCGGTCAGAATTTGAAATTTTATCAATACTTACATCTACCTCGTCATTTTCCCAAACCGAGTATAATCCAGCAAAACCTAAACCTAAGAAAGTAGATATGAGTAAAGTAAGATCTGTCAAAGTCCCAGCCTTCATCAATCCACCCAAAAACAAACCAAAACATATAATAACTGAATAATAGAATATTCTTAAAAACCGAAAATTTTTAAAAACAATCCAAAACTTACGCCGGTTATATAGATAAAAATTCCAACACAATAAAGTACAAGAAATAATCAACATATAAATAGCAATCATTGAAGATTGATTATTGTTGGTTTTTTGATTTAGTAGAAATAAATTAGATTCAATACTAAAAACATTAGTCTTATTAAATGAATTCGACTTAAAAAAATCATCTATATAAAAACTTTCTATACTCTCGACACTGCCTGTTGGAAGATTTGGATTAATTGTTGAATAAGAATAAAAAAGAACAGAAGGGAAGATAGCAAAAACAAAAACAATCACAGGAAGGATTAAACCTCCCAGAATTGATTTAAACCAATTTCTTGTTTTGTATAAAATATAAGATCCGGCAAAACACGCTGCTAAAACAACTTCTAATTTTATACCCCAAGAAGTTGGACTATTAGCACTGTAAAAAGTGTAGGTAAAAAATGACTTTACTAAATCACTAAAACTACCAATAATAAAAGCGTAAGGAACAGCTTGTCCTTTATTTATAATTAAATCAACAACAATAGGAATTAAGATTATAAACGGAACATAAACCCAAATTTTTGAAACTTTTTTGATATCCTCTTTGGTCAAAATAGTTAAAAGAAGATTTATACAAAGAAAAACACCTAAAAACCAAAAAGGGTAGTGGAAAAAAGTATCTATAAAACTTGTAAGTTTGTCTTTGTTTAAAGAATTAGCATACCCCTCTAAAAAAGCTCTCAAAAATGATGCAATATAAATAACAAAAATAATATTCCAAAAACGTATATTTTGGTTTTCTATTTTTTCAATAGTTTTGCTAAAAACTGAAATAATTTTATTTATCATAAGTAAGATTATAGCACTTTTGTGTGCTAAAATTAGTATCATGCAAATTATGCAAAAATATGAAAGTGAAATAAAAGAATTTAATAATTTTTTTGATGGCTTTATAAAACCAAACATTAAAACCCTTAATAAAGCTTTAAAACATGTTTCTCAAAAAAAAGGTAAGCAGATAAGACCTTTGTTGGTATTATTGTCTTTTTTAAGTTGTGAAGGACAAATAAATGAAAAAGTTTTTAAAGCAATGTCATCGGTTGAGTTACTTCACATCGCATCTCTGGTTCATGATGATGTTATTGATAAATCAGATGAAAGAAGAGGTATTTTGACTTTACATAAAATTTGGAACAACAAAACAGCTATTTTAACTGGCGACTATCTTTTGTCTAAAAGTTTAATTTTATTAAAAGAAATTGACAACAATAAGTTAGATTTTCTTGCTTATACATTTAAAAAAATGTGTGAGGGAGAAATTTTACAAATTGAAAAGAGTAAAAATTTAGATATAAACACAAAAGACTATTTTAAATTAGTTGATGGCAAAGCCTCCTGTCTAATTTCTGCTTCTTGTAAAATTGGGGGAATCTTAGCCGAAACAACCGAAGAAAATATCGAAAGATTAGAAAGGTTTGGTTTTTATTTAGGACGCGCCTTTCAAATTCAGGATGATATTCTCGATTATGATGGCAATACAACATTATTAGGAAAACCAATTATGAAAGATTTGGATGAGAAAAAAATTACCCTACCTTTGATTTATACTTTTGAAAAACTGGAAGATTCTGAAATCAAAAAAATTAAGAAAAAAATTAAAAAAGGTTTAACAACCAAAGAAAAAAAAGTTATTATTAAACTAACCAAAGAAACAGGTGGTTTTAAAAAAGCACAAGAAGAAGCAAAAACCTTAATAGAAAAAGCGTGTAAGGAGATAGAAAGTTTATCAAACAAAGAACACCAAAATAATTTGGTTGAATTGGCTAATTTTGTAATTAATAGAAATAAATAAAAATTTAAAGATTTAAAATTATGCGCAGAGAAACGAATATTAGAATACATTTGAAACGGCTTCGATCCGAAGAACAAAGGATTGATATGAAGTTGTCTCAAAAGCAAAGTGACTTACAAAAAATTCGAACAAAAAGAAGACAACTTGAACAATCAATAGAATCAGATGAGAGGGAAGAGCAAAATCTTGAAAGAAAGATGACTCTTTCTAAAAAAAATACCAGCCAAAGTAAAATAAAAATTGTTGAAAAAGAAAAAAGTGATTCTAGGCTGGAAAATGTTGTTAAAACAAGAGAGAATGAATTAAGAAAAAAAGAAATGATTTTGGGTGAACAAAAGAGATTGGAAAAGAAAATTCAAGATGAAATAAGAATAGTAACAAAAAAACTAACTGACATACAAACAGAGATACAATCCTTAGGAAAGGAAATAAAAAATGACCAAAGAGTTCTAGATGAAAAAAAATTAGAAGAAAAAAGAGTAGAAGCAGAAATTAAGACAATCAGCGGTGTAGTTTCTGTGAGTAAGTCAAAAGAAGAAATAAAAGAAAGAGAATTAAAGTTAAAAAAACAAGCTTTAATAAAAGAAGAAAGGGAATTAGAAATTATTGAGAGAGAGGAGAGAGAATTAGAAAGTGAAATAAGCAAAATGAAAAGAGAGGTTGAGAAAAAGAAAGCAGAAGTTACTAAGGTTGAAAATGAATTAAAAGAAACACTTAGAAATTCAAAAAACCAAGCCGGACAACAACCTGGTAGTGGTTCTACCTTTCTTTAATATTTAAATATTTAGGAATGAGAAATAAGGAATTAGAAAAAATCCTGAGACTTCGGTCTTAGGATTTTTTAAATTTGTTTTAAAATTGGATGAAATTTGATTTTAGAATAAGTTTAAATTATTTCAAAACTAGATGAGATTCGTTAATTTTTTCGAAAAATTTTGTGAGCCTTATCTTAGAATAAGGTGAATGGAAATTTGAGGAAAAAGAAACGAAGGTCGCTAGTTTTGGAATAATTTATTAGAATGGGTTTTTAGTATACTGCGCCAAAAATCCGTTTTAATATTATAAAAAACCAACAGCTCATTAGTGAGCTGTTGGTTTTTTATAATATTAAAACGGATTTTTGGCGCCCCTAATCTCAAAGTGAACATGGGGTCCAGTTGATCTTCCTGTTGACCCAACATAACCAATCACCTGCCCTTGAACAACCCATTGACCTATATAAACTATATTTTCGCTGTTGTGAGAATAAAGTGTTTGAGTTCCATTATCGTGTTTAATAACAATATAATTTCCGTAACCACCATTCCAACCATAATTTCGACTGATAATTACTTTTCCAGAAGCAGCGGCTACAATCGGTGTTCCTGCCGGAGCGGCAATATCAATAGCATTATATCCGTGTAGACCTTGTGATTTTCTACCTGGAACAGGTTTCATATAATATCCTGTATAACTTGGTGCATTCGCCCCGCGAGCAACCTGACCACCACCTGTTACAGAATAGCTTGATGACCCCATCTCTCCGTCTGGAATAATCACCACATCACCTACAGCCAATTGAGAATTTTCATTCAAGTCGTTAAAATTCAATATCTCCTGTAAATCTCCATCATACTTTTTAGTAATACTTGCAAGAGTTTCACCCTTCTTGACTTCGTGCTGAACACCTGTAACGGGTAAAATAACAAGAGTTTGTCCTTCTCTAATTATTGATTTATGAAGATCATTAGCCCAAAGAATAGTATTAGTTGATACATTAAACATACTAGCAATCTGGGATAGAGAATCTCCTTCACGTACAACATAAACACTAATTTGGTCACTAGCTGGCATTTCATCAATTCCAGTCATTTTTCCAGTTGGACCTATCTCTGAAAGTAGAGCAGTATCCTCAATAATAGTAATATCACCACCACCCTGAGCACTATTTGAATCTGGATTTATTGTTGCTTCCAAAAGAGCCATGTTTTGGGAGTTAATTTCTGTCTGAGTCTTAATATTTGTATGTTTATTAGAAAATAGGTCAGCTACAAAAGAAAAAACACCTGCGTGAGCTGGCACAGGTATTCCTAAAAATACAAAACTAAATACTAACCTCGATACAACAAGGGTTTTAAAAATCGTTTTTGTCATCTGTTTAATCTTTATTAAAGATCTTTCAGAATCTTGATGAGTTTCTATAATAAGTCTCTATTTATTATTGGTACTCTGAATCATGAAATTATCTTCTACTACGGATTTCTCAAATTTCCTATCTTTGTTTTAAAAAAGATTTCACATTAGCTAAGGCTAGTGCTCATCTTTTTTAAATCAAATCTAGAAAATTTGATTTAATCCTCGTAACGAAGATAATTTCATAACTCAGAGTATTATTTCTTTTTTCTGTTTTTCTTTCATTTCTCAGTGATTTTTAGTCAAAACCTTTGCTTTTTCTTTATTATCTGTATTGTTGCGTTTTTATAGCAACGGACACAATTCTATATTATCAAGAAAAAAAGTCAAGGACTTTATTCCTTTCATATAATTTTATCAAATAGGGGTAGTGGGGCAATAGGGGTGGGGATAACTGTCAATAAACTACCCCGCAGCAGAGCTGTTCCCTCACTACGCTCCGCTTCGTATCGGC
>CAZSPC010000025.1:0-6103 GCA_964608745.1 uncultured Candidatus Saccharibacteria bacterium
GAACAGAAATAGATTTTTATGAAAGACTTGACCCTAATTATTTTGAGCCTCTTTCAGATATTCCAAAAGCAAATGAAACAATAGATGATGTAAAAAATGAAAAAACTACATATCTTGAACTTATGCAAAAAGATAGACTTTTGGAAGAAAGAAAAAGTCTTAAAGCCTTAATTCAAGAAATTGAAGATGAGGTTTTGGCTAATGCAGGAGTAGATGTTTTTGAAGAAGTTTTCAAACTTATTTTCACAAAACTTTATGATGAAATGGAAAGTGCCGAAGACAGAATTGCTATTGAAAGAGATTTTAACCGAATTAAAAAAGATAATCCTGACCTAAGTGATAAAGAAATTTTAGAAAAAATTGATAATGATGGTTTTAGAAAACTTGAATTTAGAAGTCGTGGAGACGCCCATCATACCAAAGAAGTTATCAACGAACTTTTCAAGAAAGCCAAAAACAAATGGCAGGGTATTTTTGACCAAGGAGAACCTTTGAGAATTACAGATGAAAACCATCTACAAATTTGTGTTGGATTTTTACAGAATGTAAAACTTTTCAATTCTAATCTCCAAGTTATTGATGAAGCCTTTGAATATCTTGTAAATCAAACCGCCAAAGGAGCAAAAGGACAATACTTTACACCAAGAAATGTGATTGATATGTGCGTGTATATGATGAACCCAAAACCAAGTGAGTATATGGTAGATACCGCTTGTGGTTCTTGTGGTTTTACCGTTCACACCCTTTTTAATGTTTGGAATAAATTACAAAATCAAGGTAAAGCCAACTTCCACAATTTCTCAAATCAAAAACTAACCCAAGAGCAAAAAGATTATGTTGCTAAGGTTTTTGGTATTGATTTTGATGAAAAGTCTGTGCGTGTTGCCAGAACTCTTAATATGATTGCAGGAGACGGGCGAACAAATGTTTTACATCTAAACAGTTTAGATTACACTCGCTGGGAAGAAAAAATTAAAGACAGTGAATGGAGCAGAACTTATCTTGATGGTTTCTATCGTTTGCTTGATTTAGCCAAAGATAGAAAGAGACCAGAAGAATTTAATTTTGATATTGTAATGGCAAATCCTCCTTTCGCAGGAGACATAAAAGATGGTCGTTTAATTTCTGATTATGATGTTGCTTTCAATAAAGGTAAAAAAGTAAACAAGATTTCAAGAGATATTTTGTTTATTGAGAGAAACTTAGATTTCTTAAAAGACGGTGGAAGAATGGCAATTGTTTTACCACAAGGAAGATTTAATAATACTTCTGACGAGAGAATACGAGAATACATAATGGAAAAAGCCAGACTTATTGCTGTTGTTGGTTTAGACGGTAATACTTTCAAGCCTCACACAGGGACAAAGACCTCTGTTTTGTTTGTTCAAAAATGGGACGATAAAATCAATCCAAAGGTAGAAGATTACCCTGTGTTTATGGCTGTTTCAGAAAACTCTGGTAAGGATAATTCAGGAGAAGAAATTTATGAAGTTGATGAAAAAACAGGAGAAAGAAAAGTAGATGAACATAATCACTTAATACAAAAACACGATTTAGACGATATTGCTTTTGCCTTTGAAAAATGGGCAAAAGAAAATAAGTTGAGTTTTTGGAAATAATAAACTATGAAATTTGTAAAGTTTGAGATAAAAAATTTCAAAGGGATAAATGAATTAACCTTAGATTTGAATAAATTACCACACGGTAAGATTTTTCCTCTTGTTGGGTTAAACGAAAGCGGTAAAACAACTATATTAGAAGCAATAGATTTGTTTCAAAATAGATTTCCTGACGAGGAAGAATACCGAATGATACACAAAACAAAACAAGGAAACTTTAATGATAATGTTGAAGTAAAAGCAACACTACAATTAGAGAAAGAGGATTTAGAATTTTTTAAGGAATTTCTGAAATCAAAAAAATTGGAGCAAAAAGAAGAAATAAGCGAAATAACTATAACTAAAAGATATAAGTTCAAAAATTCTAAATTTGAAGAAAATGGTTTTGTGGAATTGTGGAGTATCCCGTTGGTAGTAAAAACAAAGGCAAGAAAAGACTTCGTTGGTATATCAGAGGGATATAAAGAACACAGAGCAGAATTAGTTAAAGAAATTAGGACAAAATTATTACCTCGCATTTTATATTTTGAAAATTTTATATTTGATTTTCCGTCTAAAATTTATTTAGAACCAACCTCTAATGCTATCACTGAAACAGATAGCGAAATACAAAAAGAATATAGGGAGATATTAAAGGATATATTAAACAGTATAGATAGTTCTTATAGTTTAGATAAACATATTTTAAGTCGTTTCAAAAGTCAAAACGATGATGAAGTAGAGGCTGGAAAAAAGATATTAAACGAGATGAGCCAAAAATTAAATAAGATTATCGTTAATTCTTGGAAAGAGACTTTCAAAAATTCATCAGAAAAAAGTATTGAAATAGAACCAGATAAAGATATAAAAGGACATTTTCTAAAATTCAAAATTAAAGAGGGTTCTGGCGGATTTAGTATAGGAGAAAGAAGTTTAGGATTTAGGTGGTTTTTTGGATTTCTTCTTTTTACAGAATTTAGAAAAGCCCGAAAAGGAGAAAATGGAGAATACCTATTTCTTTTTGATGAACCTGCAAATAATTTACACCAACGCTCTCAACAAAAATTATTAGAGTTGTTTGAAAAACTTACAGATAAATCAAAAATAATTTATTCAACACACAGTCATTATCTATTAACCCCTAAATTTTTACTCACCTCTTTCGTTGTTAAAGACGATGGTAAAAAAGAAAATGAAGACGGAGAGATTGAATGGGATAATTATAGCCAAGATATAAATGCTAATCCTTATAGAAGTTTTGTGGCTGATAGCACTAACGAAGAAACCCACTTTCAGCCTTTGTTGGATTGTTTAGAGTATGTTGAAAGTCCTTTTGAAAAAACTAATAACATTGTCTTTTTTGAGGGGAAAAGTGATTACTATACTTTCAAATGGATAAAAGAACAGTATTTCTCCGACAAAGACTACAATTTTAATTTATATGCAGGTGCAAGTGTAGATAAGTATGAGAATATCTTTCGTGAGTATTTAGCAAATAATAAAAAATTTATTGCTGTTTTTGATGATGATGGGAAAAATGGAAATGGCGGTATTGGTGCAAAAGAAAGATATATAGAAGAAATAAGTGAAGAATTGAAGAATAATATATTTACTCTTAAAGATGTTAATGAAAATTTCGCTGGTTTTCGCACAGAAGGTTTATTTTTTGTAAAAAAGAATGACGATAAAATAAAAATTCAGAAATTAGTTGAGGAAAATGATGATGTTTACGATAAAAAAAGATTTAATAAGGCGGTTCAAATATGTTTTATAAAAGGAGAAAAACCTACATTGATGAAAAATACATTAAAAAACTTCCAAGAGGTTTTTGATTTTATACAGAAAAAGTTTGAAGATTTAGAAAAATAATTTATGCCACAAATAAGCACAGTTAAATACTCTGATATTAAAGAAGCGAGAAGATATGACGCCGAGTATTTTAAGCCTGAGTATTTAGAGATAGACAGAATTTTATCTAAATTTGGAGATGTAAAAAAATTAGAAAATATATCAAAAATTATAACAAACGGACATACCCCAAGATTTGCTGATTTATCTGTTGGAGAGATTAAATTTCTAACGGCAGAACATATTGATGATTTTAAGATTGAAACTAAAAATACTAAGTTTATAAAAAGAGAACCACACGAAAAAGAATTAAAGAAAACAAAACTAAAAACAAACGATTTACTTGTTACAATCAAGGGTAAAATAGGTAATTTTGCTGTCGTGGGTTTTGACACAAAAAATGAATTTAATGTAAATCAAGATGTAGGTAGAATTGTCTTAGAAAAAGATTTTAACCCTTATTATGTAGCAGGTTTCCTAAATTCAAAATATGGCAAGTTACAATCATATAGAGTTAGCACGGGTCAAATAAACCCATTTTTAGGCTTGGGTAATTTGAAAACACTTAAAATACCATTTGTAGATAGAGACTTCCAAAACAAAATTGAAAAAACCATTAAAGAAGCATATAAGAAACAAAATCAATCAAAAGAATTATATAAAGAAGCCGAGGAATTGCTTCTGAAAGAATTAGGTTTGTTAGATTACCAACCAAAACATAATCTATCTTTTGAAACTACTGCAAGTAATATAAAAGAAGCCAAAAGATTTGATAGTGAGTATTTTCAGCCTGAATATATTGAGGTTATTAAACGAATTAGAAATTATAAAAAAGGTTACGCCTCCGCAGGAGATATTGTTAAATGGAAAAAAGGGATAGAAGTTGGAACAGAGGCTTATGTTGAAAAAGGAAAAGATTTCATTAGGGTTTCAGATTTTTCTACTTTTGGTGTAGAGGAGAGTTCAAAAAAAATATCAGAAGAATTGTTTAGTAAGATAAGAGATGATTTTCAGCCTAAAAAAGGAGAGATTTTGTTTACCAAAGATGGGACGATAGGAATAACTTATGTTTTGAAAGAAGATGTTAATGGTGTTTTGAGTGGTGCTTTTCTAAGACTGTCCCTTAGAAAAAACTTTGTAGATTTAAGTAAAGAATACCTTTGTTTGTTTTTTAACTCCATTCTTTCTCAATTACAGATTAAACAATTATCTGGCGGGGCTTTGATTGCTCATCTCAAACCATCAGATTTTGAAAAGATTAAAATACCTTTGGTTGATACAAAAACTCAAAATCAAATTTCAGAGAAAGTAAAAAAGAGTTTTGAATTAAGAAAAGAAAGTAAACAACTTCTTGAAAAAGCCAAAAAAATGGTTGAGGAAGAAATTGAGAAATAAAATTATGTCAGGATTAAAAGAAAAAATGGAAAGATTTAATAAAAGATGGTCTGTAACTTCCAACGAAAACGAGGAAGAGGCTTTTTCAAAGTTCAAAACTCGTATTTTGAATATATTCAAAGATATTGATAACCATTTAACAAAAGAAAGTATCTCAACTTTTTGTCAGTTTTATGGAATTACAGAAAAATGGGAAACTCATTTATACGCAGATAGAAGATGGAGTAAAAATGTTATAAACCGTTTAGTTTCAGAAGAAAAACCTGTTGAGTTTTATAAATTATTGGAATTTATTTTCGCTCTTGATATTACTCGTATTATGGATTACAGAAGTAATAGATATTCATATAGTAGGGATATATTGTTAAATAATGTTGCAGAAGCAATTGATTTTTCAAATGTAGATGTTGCGGTTGCGGTAAAAGACGAAGAAGTTATTTTCTATCCATCAGGAGAAAAAACGTTAGACGAAGAATTAGTTGAGGAGCCACTTTCTTTTTTACAAGGAAAATCATCTGAACACTTTATTGATGGATTAAAATTTTACCAAGCAAAGAATTATGTTAAATCAGCCGAAAGTTTAAGGCGTTCAATAGAAGAATTTTTGAAAGAAAAATTAAACAATTCAAAAGGATTGCAGGCTAATATAAAACAAGTTCAAAGTGATTTGAAGAGTAATGGCAGTGATAGTAGTGTAAGAAATATAATTTTTTCTACATTAAATTATCTTGATACCTATTTCAATGATAACAGTAAACATAATGATGGAGATATAGATGAAGCCGAATGTGAGTTTTTAATTTATCAAACAGGACTTTTAATGAGGTATATAGATAAAGTTATTAAATAAAATTATGAGATTTGATTTACTAAAAGAAATAAGAAAGACATTTAGATTAGGTTCTGATGATTTTAAGGCAACAATTAAACTTATCGGTGTCGTTTTAGTTGTTGTGCTTGTTTTGGGTAGTATTCTAAATTTATGGGATTTTATTGCTTCAAAACAAACTGATTATAAATACAAAATTTGTGAAAAGGGTTTATTTAGAAATTGTGAAAAAGCAGATAAATACCGTATAAACAATTCTGGTTCGTGTGTAAAGTATTGGAATGAAAAAGAAAATCTCTTGTGTGGAGATTTTATTGTAAAAGAATTAAAATAAAAATTATGAAAATAACACAACAGCAAAAAGAAAAAATTGAACACTATCTAAAACTTTTCAACAAAGAAAGTGATGTTACTGACAAAAATAATGGTTCTT
>CAZSPC010000026.1:0-6100 GCA_964608745.1 uncultured Candidatus Saccharibacteria bacterium
AACAGAAAAGCTCCTGAGAATTAATTTCTCAGGAGCCAGAATTGTCTATTAAGTCTAAATTTTCAATGGCTCACGCATGAGCCATTGAAAACGGCTTTGTTGAGCGATAATTTAAATACCACTAAAATACCTATCGGTATTTTAGTGGTAAGAAAGAAAAAGATTTGTCGCTGGATCCTTGCGCTACGCTCAGGATGACGAAAATAAAACTTTTTTATGGGAGAGGGTTTGTGCTTGTTGCATTATTCCCTTCGAAGGTTATATTACTTACTGTTGAACTTGCTGTCGTTGAGTTAGTGTCATTACAAATTGCTGTTTTGTTGTTTTTGAAAATCACATTTTCTAGATAAATCGGTGGTGCGTTATCATACCCTACCCCACATTTCATATATCTAAACTCAGTATTTTTTATTACCGAAGTTGCCCCTGGTTTCATATATGTACCACTTATATTTGATGCTAGAATTGGTACCGGCTCTAGGTCATTTTTAACATTTGTCCCGTCCGAATCATCGTTAATTGAAGTAAACAAAACTCCCCCGTCAATTTCTAACCGCCCATAAACATCCAATTTTTTATCATTAAATTTAACGACCACATTTGGATCAACTATCAAAGTCGAGCTAGCCACAACGGTTGTGTTTCCGTTTATAACATAAGGAAAAATATTTTGTTTAAGATTGGCCGTTTCGTTAGCCACAGTCAAAACCCCATCCATCAAAATACCGTCCCAACCATTATCATTTCCGTGATTACCTTCAAAAACTCCGCCATTTAGAGTAGAAATCGCATAGCTAGTATTATCTTTAAATTCGTTTGAACTCACGACAGATTTTGTACTATCAAAATATGCTCCGTACTTATTGTTCTCAAACAAATTATTACTCACTGTCGGAGAGCCTAGTTGCACAAAAAGTCCATAAGGATAATCAGCTTGTGTTGGATGCTCATAATTGTTATGTCTAAAAATATTATTAGAGACGGTTGTGCCAGCAGTTGTGCTGAGCAATTGCAAACTTTTCGATTTAGAATACTCAAATACTGAGTTGCTGATTGTAATATCGGCATTATCGACAGTTACCATACCTTTATACTTTGGTAAATGTCCCGTTGTGTAATAACCACCATACCTGACAATTGTATTTTCAAGCACAGAGTTTTGGCTGGTTGATTCGAATAATATCTGCCTCCACCCTCCCACTGTCGGACAAGCAGAAGTCGATGAGGCGTTCCCCGGATCACAAATTCCGTCTCCATTTGTGTCTCCTCCAAATTCATCGTCTGTAAAACTGGTAAAAATAACTTGGTCTCCTGTCGTTCCATTTACTGATAGCGTTCCTTCAATTTTTAGTGTTGGAGTATTACGACTATGGAATTTCACAACCACACCTGACTCTGCCGTAAGGGTTGCGCCATTTTTCACAGTAAAATCTTCTGTAATCAAATACGGTGATTTAGCCTTAGTTAAGGTTTTGTTAGAACTGATTGAATTTCCCTTAGCAATCCGGTAACTAAAATTATTTTTTGCCTTTGGTGTACCATAAATAATTCCCCCGCCTGCGTTTTTTCCATTTTTTACATAATGCCCTGTATTGCTCTCCCAATTATTCCAATCTGTACCCGGTTCTTCTGAACTAAATCGTTCCATCGCATAATATCTCGGGCTGGCAAAACCTTTGAAATTCCATTTGTTGGCTTTGTTTATTTCGTCAATTTTGGTAGTTGAAGTAGCATTAGGATCTTGCATTTCCAAGATTAGATGCTCACCATTGTTATTGTTTAGTGCCCAATCCGAGCCATCGTTTCCATAAATTAGGTTAGCTGTGATATCGCTAACTGTATCATCATCAGTTCTTTCCAATAAATAATATCCATTAGCCAAAATTGTTCCAGAAAGTGGGATGTTTGGTGTGTTATCTTCTGCATAAAGTAGCCAATTGGAAAGGTTAATGTCTTTGTCAGTGTTATTGTAAAGTTCAATCCATTCGTCTGCTGATGACGAGTGTGTCCCTGCCCAGGCGACTTCGTTGATGACAACTGGTGCGTTATGAGTTTGAATAACCTTTGTTTCTTCTGATGAAACATTACCGTAGATATCTACTGCGGAGACACCAAGAGTATAATTTTGATTTCCAGAAATTGTTATTTGAGTGCTGGTAGCAGTTGTTGTAGTTGATGTTCCATTTTTGTTGAGAATGTAATGACTGAGATCGGTTGAGGAAGAAGACCAACTGGCATTTATCATTGCTGTTGTAGTCGCAAGAAGACATCCTGATTGAGAAATTGAATTTTGACATTCATCGACTGTTAAACTGATATCTGGTGCAGTCGAATCAACAAAAATTTCTGTCGTAGTCGCAGTTGATGTCGCGGTTTGTTCTTGATTACTCGCATAAAAGTTTATTGTCGTTGTTCCTTGTATAAAATTGTCGAGAACAAGTAACCAATTTTCTCTTGTGTCCGCTGTTGTGGTTGCATCTGAAAAATCAGTTGAGATTATATTGGTTGATGAAGCATTTCCGGAAAAAGTTATGGTGGTTGTGTTGTGCTGGGAGTAATTTGCCGGAGCTAAAACAGTCGGCGAGCCAACACTCGCTATTGTATTTGACGACTGTCCAGCACCTGCCGGTTGCGGCTGGGTTGTGCCTCCACCACCTCCGCCACCACCAAATCCGGGTTGATAGCCGATATTCTGCGTTTGTTCTGCATTGTTCGACATTTGTTCCGCATTAGCATCATTTTCACCTCCATTTTCCTGCGTTTGTTCTGCATCGTTCGGCGTTTGTTCCGCATTAGCCCTTGTATTATCGCTCAACAAAGCCGTTTCACGATTGTCGTTTTCACCCTCCGAGTTATCCACCGAGTTTTCCCCAGAATTATCCACAGAATTGAAGTTTTCGTCGTTTTGGTTGGAATTTTCAGAATTTTCCTGATTTTCGCCTTGCCCGTTCGAAGAATTAGGGTTATTCCCGTCATTCAAAGCACCCACTACTAACCCCGTCTGCAACAACTCTTCAACATCATCATTACCCAAACTCGAACCATACAACCCCTTCACAAAATTAAACCCGTCGAGATTAAACTTCTCTCGCCTTTTTTCTGCCCGACTTTTATTTTTTGCCAACAATTCTCCTGTTTGTTTCTCCTTTTCAACTTTTTTAAAGAACAGATCAATCACCCCTACTCCGTTTTGAACCGCTTCGATAGATAGAATGTTCCAGTAGTCGACTAAAATTACATCTTTTGGTGATTTTAAAGAATATATCCTATCTGGATTTTGAGAAAAGAAATTTGGTTTTTCAATAACCTTAATTAACTTATGATCACCAAGTTTTGTTTTTTTTGTATCCATATAAAATACCGAAGCTAACTTTTTCTTCATAATCGATAATTGGTTTTTTATAACCTTCAAAAACAGTATCCTTACTCAAAAAATTCTCATTCGTAAATTTAGAACTCACATTAAAAACTTGATTTAAATTTTGAAATTCTGGAATGGTAAAATCTGCCAATTCAGAAACTTGTTTGTCTGCCACAAACTCTTCGTACAATTCGATATCCCCTTCTCCCCAAAAATTAAGGTGGTCGTCGTTTCTTGTATGGGCTGGCACAGTCATATCTTGAACCAAGTGTAAAATATGCCCCAAAGATTCAACTGCTCTTTCTTTATCGCCATGCACATACTCAAAAATAGCTCTCTCCCAAGAGAAATCAGTGCCATTACTAAAATATTTATCATCGTCACTTGGATTTTTACCAACTTTTGACTGCTCTTCTGTATTTTGTGCCCATTCTTTTGCTGACATAAATTCAATACCCAAAATATTTAAACCTCTATTATTAATTGGATCAAAAAAGTGTCTAACCGGTCGAATTCCAATATCTTCTTCCATGCTTCCTAACAACGCTTTTTCTATTTCTACATCAGTAAATTTATCTCCATTTAACTCTTCGTATATTTCAAAAGTTTTTTGGGTTAAAGTATTGTGAGTCGTTTTTTTGTAAGCCAAAGAAAAATTTGGTAAGCATATTAAAAAAGCACCCAACACTAAGGGCGCAATTATTCGTATTTTCCTCAAAGATCTGATATTTTCCATTTATTTGTTTGCTGATTCAAAACCAATTGTAAATAAAATCCTAATTGTCCATCTTTTTCAATACCTAAATCACATGATTTAGAAGAATCATGACATTCTTTGTTTACGATTCCATTATTATAAAAATCAACTAATAACTCAACACTACCACTTTGAACCGCCTGTGGTAATTTAGTTAACATCTCGTCTTGTTTTTCAGCTACAAAATACTTACTTGCTAGCTCTAAATCGTTATTTTTCAAAGCCTCAACAAACAATTCAAGGGTTTCTTCTGGAATATCTCCCCCATAAGTGTCGTTTTTGTACATTTCTTTCAGCTCAGCACTTCTGTTTTCTTGATTTTCAAGGTATTTTTCAACTTTTCTTTCTTCAAAATAGTCTTGAACACCAATTATCCAAGTTTCAGCATAACCAAACCACCACAAACCTCCAACCACAACCAAAATCACCAAAACACCCCAAAAACAAGGCCTTCTGTACCACCTTTTGCCATTATTACCATTATTTTCAGCCATATTTTCCATAATTAATTAGCTCAAAGTATAACACAACAAAATCGCTACTATATCAAAAAATGTGGATAACTTTTTAATTATTTTTTGTTTCTTTTTTATAAACCACAAAATGAGGTAGTTTATCCAAACCAACATAATTAAACATCCAGTAATTAGCCCTTCTTGCTGTTGATGGTAGCTGATATTTTTTTAAATTACTTTTTGAAACAAACGGATAAAATCTTATTTCTTGATACTTCCCCTTTTTATCTTCCCATTTAAAATTTGTAAAAAACGATGGTGTAAGAAAACCAGATTTTAAGACTTTCTCCATAATTTGCCATCCTGCACCAAAAATTTGGGCTTTTGGTTTTGATTTATTCGTTTTTACCTGAGCACGAAAAGAACATCCTGTGCACTGCACATCATACAAAGGATAATTTGGAGGTAAAACCATTAAATCCTTTTTACAATTTGGACATGGAACATATTTTACAACTTCCAACTCTCCTATATCTCCAGCTTTTTTGTTGTTTGGCATAATTTTTTGGTAACTTGCAATAAAAATAAATTATTATTCATATTGTATTATAAATTTACATAATTCATAACCTAGTTCTGTCAGTCTATAATAAGATGTTTTTGAAAAATTTGTTTCAACTCTAGTTTTTTGTCCCGAAGAATACTGATAATCAGAGATTAAACGAAGATCTATTAAATGTGTTTCGTATTGGAGTACCAACTCTGATAAGCCATGCCCAATTTGTCCCGCTACGACTTGTGACCAATTAGATACTCTTGCATTTTCAAAATCAACCCCCTTCCCCGCAAAATAATTCTCGTTTTTTACAAGCTGATAGTTAGCTTTCAAAATTAAAATCTCGGCACTGGATAATTTTTTACAAATTTGCATTATTTGATATGCAAGCATCTCACCCTTCGCATCAACCCCTTTTTCAATAGAAGAGATGAAAATTGACTTTATTGCCTTAAAACGGACATCATCAGGGGACTCATCATCAATAAAACTTAATAACTCCTTAAAAGTTGCCCTGTTAATATCACTTTTTAAATAATTTTCTCGTATCTTTCCCTTGTTTCGATATACTTTTATTTCTTCTCCAAGTTGGGTCAATAAATTACATTTTATCGCCGCTTGCACTAATTGACCTGTCGATAATTTCAAGTCTTTTTTATCAGAAGATAAAATACCTGTGATAGCCTCTGCTATTTTTAAAGCAGGTTGTTGTAAAAAACCCATAATATCTTGGGTTTTCTCAAGTGAAGGGAGGTTTTTTGTCTGTTTTTGTTCTTTTTTCATATCAATTTAATATCCAATATTTTATATAATTTTCCACAAAAATTATATGCAATAAAATTAACCCCTCAAATTCACAAGATTTATAAATTTTTTTAAGAATGTGTCGAGTGAGAAGTTTGTTTTTAGTAATGTTTATTTTGACTTAATATCAATTTCTGGGGTTTTTCCTATTCAAATAATCATCAACC
>CAZSPC010000027.1:0-5904 GCA_964608745.1 uncultured Candidatus Saccharibacteria bacterium
CTTCTCGGGTTTTTCTTTCTTAGTTTGGTTTCATAGCTATCTATTTGTTTTCTGACCCACTTAATATTTTTCTTGTATTTATCTGAGAGTTGTTTTAATGTCTGTTTGCCATAAAAATATTCATTGAATATTTTGTTTACCAATCTCTGACCTCTTCTTTTCGAAGAAAACCATTTTCCACATTTTTTACATAAATATCTTTGGATTCCGTTTCTTTTTGCTTTTTTAATGACATTTCTACTACCACAGAAACAACAGTTTTTTTAACATACTTTACAATTGATTTTAGTTTATATGGATATTATCGCTTAACAAGAATATGAAAGCGAGTTTTCAGGAGCCAGAATTGTCTATTAAGTCTAATTTTTTAGGTTACCTGGTAAATAAGTCAATACAGACAGGTTACCAGGTAACAAAATTAACTATTTTTTGTTTATTTATTTCACCCTATGTTTTTTCCGAATTTCTTTAATTTCTTCTTCTTCAGCAACATCTTTCTTTTCTTTCCCTGCCTCGCCAAGAGATAACAACTCTTTTTCTGGTAACTCGGCTAATTCTAAAGCCCTTTTTTGCATATATTTTTCGGTATTTAGTGTTGGATCGTCCAAAACTTCTTCCAATAAAGCATGTAAAATCCACCCGATTCTTGGTCCAGGTTTTTCGTGTAACAACTCCATTAATTCATCTCCTTTCAACTTCAACATCCCAACAGAAACAGGATCTTTCATGGCTTGGTCAATCATTGCGTGATATTGGCGTAAACGGTAAGGTTTTTCTACCGGTCTTCCCATCCCTATTCTGTCGCATGCGCGTACTTTCATTAAATCCCAAACATTGTCAGGACCCACATTTCGAATAATTCGCCGAACAGCCGACAGAGTTATCTTTTCAATATCTGAGAAAAACAAGTGATTTCTCACTAATTTAACTACCACATCACTAATTTCTCTTGGAAAACGCAACCTCTTCATTATTTTTTTAGTCATCCTTGCTCCAATCACTTCGTGTCCATAAAAAGTATTCTCTTTTTTGACTTTATCGAATCTCTTGCTGGCAGGTTTACCAATATCGTGCAATAAAGCCCCTAAACGCACATGCAAAGGCCATTCCCTATCAGCAGAATGTTGTAAAGCACGCAAGCTATGTTCCCAAACGGTATAAATATGAGCTCCTTTTTGTTTCTCTCCAAAACCTTCTTCAAGTTCTGGGATAATATATTTCAAAATATCCAATTGATTTAGCGAAATAATCCCGTCCATCGGGTTTTCAGACATAATTATTTTTACAAACTCATCTTTTATTCTTTCGATGGCTATTTTTTTAAGGGTGTGGGAGGTTTTTTTTATAGCTTCTTCTGTATTTTTCTCTATTTTAAAACCAAGTTCAGTTTCAAACCGAACGGCACGCAAAATCCTTAAAGCGTCTTCACCAAATCGGTCTGCTGCCCCTCCTACCGTTCTAATTATTTTGTCTTCGATGTCTTTTTGTCCATTATAGGGGTCAACCAGTTCATTTTTTAAGGGATCAAAAGCAATAGCATTCATCGTAAAATCCCTTCTTTTTAGGTCATCTTGAAGATTATCACTAAATTTAACCGAATCGGGTCGCCTGTTGTCTGAATATTTGGATTCCAAACGATAAGGGGTTACTTCAACATTTTTAAGTGTTTCATCTTCTGTATTGTCATTCACTACCCCTACTGTTCCATACTCGTTTTCGTAATATGTATGTTCAAAATGACTTTGTATTTCTTCTGGATTGGCATTTGTAGTAACATCCCAGTCTTTTGGTGTTCTTTCCAACAACAAATCTCTCACACACCCTCCTACTAAATACGCCTCAAAACCCGCCTTTTGCAAGGTTTTTACTATATTCAATATTTCTTTTGGTATTTTTGTTTTCATACTCTTTTATTTTTGTAAACAACTGATCTATGTTCTATATTAAAAACTTTAACAATATCTTTTTTTATAGAAAAAATAACACGATAATTACCCACCCGTAATTTTCTTCGTCCTTTCAGTGAACGACGAAGCGGTTTTCCAAATGTTTCTGGGGAAGTTGTTAATTTTATTTCAATAGACTTTTTTATTTTCTCTCTATTGGTTTTAGAAAGTTTTGGAATATCCTCAGAGGCGACTTTTTCATGATATTTTATTATAAAATTTAAGCCCATGCTTTATTGTGAGAAATAAATTTAGCATTTTTTGTATCCCTTTTTGATGCTAACTGATCGAGAACCTGATCTTCTTCAATTTCCACAGCTAAACTGAGCAATTCGGTTGCTTTTGTTGCCTGCGGAACAGAATCTCTTTTTGATAACTTGATAAGAATATCATCAAGTTGTTCTGATAATGTTATATTTAATCTTTTTTTTGTTGTTGTCATATGTTTAAGTGTATCAGAAGTGTATCAGTTGTCAATAGTTTTGGTGGAGTTTTCTTTTCATCATACAAGCCAGGTGTTTTTTTACTGAAATAACTCAACAGGTTGAGTTATTTGGATTGGTAGGTATTTTATGATAGTCTAATAGTTAGAGTAGTACAAAAAACAACCTGAAATAAAAAAGGAGAAAAAATGGAATTTATTAAAAAGATTTGTAGATTTTTTGGCTTAGTTTTCTCTTTACCTCCAAAACCATCAGAAAAAAATAACGACGATACTATTAGGTATGGACTTCATAAAGTGCTTACTAAGAAAGGTATTAAAATGATTTCTTGGAAAATGGTTAAATTTAAACCCAACTCTTATGAGGTAAATCCATTTACTCGAAAAAGTATTTTGGAAATGTGCTCAGGTTGGTTAGAAAAATCTAAAGAAATTTTAAGTCGACAAAGAAAAAGTTGGCACCAATCCAAACATATTATTTTGGATTAAGGAGGGTTTGATGGGAAAAGATAAAAAATTTTCTTATGCTGACCAAGAACTACAAGTTTATGACTTTCGGCCATTGGCTCATCAAACAGAACAACCAATTAGTTTTTCTAATTTAATTACAGATGATTCTGAGATTACTGATGAAAACATGATTATGGCTGATGAATATGATGATGTTTAAAAAAAGGTATTTGTATTTCAAAATAACAAAATAAAGGGCTTGTCACTATGCTTTTTTTACACAGGATGTCTTTATGCGAAGATGTAGCCCTACCACACATGATTTTTGTGGTAGGGCCTTTTTTGTTTATAGAGGGATTCGACCTCCGAGTCACTAAGTTTTTTCTTCCAAAGGTATTCGGCGCCAGTTCTAAGTAAATTACTTCGCTTCGCTCGTAATTTTCTAAGAACTCGCTGCTCCGCTCCGCTCGTGTTCGTCGCTCCTGCGTTGCTCCTGCGTTGCTCCTTCATACTCGCTTCGTTTCGAATCCCTCTGGGAGCTACAAAATACAACAAAACCAAAGCTGACGCTTTGGTTTTGGTTTTTTGTGCGAAAATCAACAGAACAGGACTCGTCCCACAGTTACTAATTATTTTTTTCGTCCTTCGGACTCAAAAATAATAAGTACTGTTGGACGCGGCGCGGCGACAAGCCTGCTCCGCTACGCTACGCATCTTGTATACCGCCTCCGGCTTTCGAATCCCTCTGGAAGCTACAAAAACATAATCCCATAAAGCTATCGCTTTATGGGATTTGTTTTTGTGCTTCCGGAGGGATTCGAACCCCCAACGACGGTTCCGAAGACCGTTGTGATATCCATTTCACCACGGAAGCATTAAAAATAGTATAGGATAGAGGGTGTTAAGTAGCAAGGGTTAACTATTGCTTTTTACTTTTTTTTAGTAATAATTATAATTAGAAACTAAAAATTTACTAAGGAGTTATAATATGAGAGAAGAAAAAGTTTTATACAACGCTGTTGTTTGTTATCTAGCACGAAATGATGAGTTTTTGATGGCATTTAAAACAGAAAAAATAGGAGCTGGTTGTTGGAATGGTTATGGAGGTGGTATTGAAACAGGTGAAACACCTGTGATGGCTACGGTTAGAGAATTTTGGGAAGAAACTCACCCAGATGAAGATAATGGTGTAGTTATTTACCCTGAAAACTTAGAAAAAATTGCTGAAATTGATTTTCATAATATGAAAAGTAATGGTGAGATTTTCGTATGTAAGGTACATTTTTATCTTACAAATAATTGGTCTGGCGAACCAAAAGATACAAAAACAATGATAAACCCAACTTGGTTTAGTAAGGACAATTTACCAAAAAGACTTATGCCTGCTGATCTAGATTTTTTGCCAAAAATTTTAACTGGAAAGAAAATAAAAGCCACTTATTATTACGGACCTTTCCAGAAAGAATTGATTAAAGATTCAGAGGTAGAATATGTTGATTCTTTTGAAGATTAAATTGCTACGCAAGATGCGTAGCAATTTTTTAAAACGCTAAAATCAAAACAATATAAAATATGAGGTACCAGGTACCCCATATTTTATATTTATTGTTTTGATTTTAGAAAACATTCTTTACAAGTTAGATTGTTGGCTTCCCCTCTTGGTTCAAATGGTAATTGAGTTATCTCTCCCCCACAACCTGAGCATTTCCAATTTCCTTCAAATTTTTTTGTTTCACCTTGATTTTGTGTTGGCTTTTTTGCAACTTTTCCTGATTTAAAACAATCTCGACAAGTTAGGTTGTTAGCCTCCCCTCTTGGTTCGAAAGGTAGCTCGGTAATAGCTCCTTCACAAGCAGAACATTTCCAATTACCTTGATATTTTTGTTGATCGTTCATAATGTTTTGTTTTTTAATCCGTCATCGCGAACCGAAGGTGTGGCGATCCAGACTTTGGTTTGCAAAGCAAACCAAAATAAAAACTTTTTTAATTAAATTCTAATTTCCTAATTTTACCACACTCCCCCAATCAAAAACTGTTCAAAACTTGTTTTTCTATCTTACCAATCAAAGCAAAATTGTTTACAACTTTTTTAATTCTTTATCCAAAATCATTTTCATTAAAGATTGATAAGGTACATCTCTTTTATTAGCCTTTTCTTTAAGAGAATAAAGAAGACTTTCCGGTAATCTCAAAGAAATAGTTTTAGTTGATGGTTTTAAATTTGGGAATGAAGCTTTTTCAAAATCATCTTTACTAAAATAATTTGATAAATCAGCCTTACTCCAAAAATCTCTTTCTTGATCTTCGTTTTTAAATTTCGGTATTTTCATTTTTTTATTTTGTTTTTTATTCATATAAATAATATTCTTTTTTATTTAATAATCTGGCTGAAATAATTCTTATTTTATTTTTTCTAATCGTAAATGCTATAAATATTTTCCTATTTTGTTTACTTTTTCCAATTAAAATAAATCTTTTTTCGGATTTTGAGTGATGGGTATCTTTCAGAATTTTTTTGTGTGGGTCAAAGAATACACTTTCTGATTCTTGGTCTGTAATATTGTGTTTTTGAAAATTTTTATCAATATTTCCCTTGTTCCAATCAAATCCTGTTATTTTTGAAAAATTTATCATAATACTATGTATATGTTCATAATATACATACAAACAAAAAAGTCAACTCAAAATTGTGAATAACTTGTTTTAAATAAAATTTATACACACGAGTATATATTGTACATAATATATACATATGTTAGAATTTAAGAATGGCAAGAAGAGAAGACAAAGAAAAAGCAATAAGGTTAAGAAAAGAAGGACATTCTTATAGTTATATAAATAAAAAACTCGGAATCCCAAACGGAACTCTTAGTTATATGCTTTCAGATATTCCTTACAAACCAAACAAAGAAACTAAAAAAAGAATACAAGAAAATATTAACAGAATCGCTGAATACAGTAAAAAAGAAAGAGAGAAATCAAAAGAGCAAGCACAAAAAGAAGCTATAAAACTCTAAATTACGAAACTAAAAAATTACAAAAACTTTTAACCACCACAAAAACAC
>CAZSPC010000028.1:0-5815 GCA_964608745.1 uncultured Candidatus Saccharibacteria bacterium
ACTTTTGCTCGGACCAGTGGCGCAAAAGTTCCGTTCGATTCCCATCACTTCCACATCATTAGAGTTATGCTCCACAAATTCTTGATTTAGTCTGAAAGTTAGGGCTAAATCAGCGGTTCGGAAACCACGGTTTCGGATATACACAATTCCATTAGGAAAAAGGTATTTCTGAAACCGTGGTTTTATGTTTATATCTATTCTTTTGCTCCAATAATTACTTAATGAAGTAATAAAACTCTTAGCCTCGTCCAAGACCATTTCAGCGTCTAATTCTTCTATATGAGCCTCGTGACTTGATATTTCACAGGTTGTTATCTCGTTTTCAACTCTTGATTTTCTCTCTTGAAAATCTTCTGGTGAATAATCCCCATTTTCATACATAGTAAAAATACGTTCCCTTTTTTGTTTTAGTTGTTTCAATTTTCTTTCGTGCAATTCTTTTTCTTTTTTATTCCTATCAAATTTATCTGACAACCTTTCCAAAACCGCTTTCTTAAATAAATTAACAAATTTTTCTTCTGGTGTAATTTTTTCAAGTAATTTTATAAAAGCGTCTTCAACTTCTTTCTTCCTAAAAGTTTTTCCATAAAGCGAACATTTTTTATTACCACAATGATAATAATGATATTTACCACCATTACCTACTGGCGAACTCCCTGTAATAGGTTTTTGACATTCTTCACAAATTAAAGTCCCACCTCTCAAAGGAAATGTTGGGTTAATTCTTGTCTTTGCTTTATGTCTCTTGCTTTTCTTTCCTTTTAATATATCAATAATATCCAAAGCCTCATCATAAGAAATAAGAGGTTCGTGTAATCCTTGAACAGTTTGTTTAGTCCAAGGATTAAAAAGTTCTCCTGCATAAAATTTAAGTCGTTTTTCTTCTAAAATACTTTCTATATATGAAAAATAGGTTTTCTTTCCTCTAAATGTTGCAAAACCTCTTTCGTCCAAAGCGTCCATAAAACTCTTCATTGTATGTAAACCGTTGGCATATTCTTTAAGGGTTATTTTTAAGATAGGTGCAATATCTGGGTGAGGAACATCTGGTAAATTCTTTTTTTCTTTTCTTAAATTTTCAATCTTTCTGTTTGGGTGTGGTATATATCCAATAGGTGCTTTACCTGCATAAATACCTTGGTTTATTTTTTCACTCATACCATCTACACAACGTATTTTTCTAATTTCATTATCAAAATCAGAAAAACCTGCAAGTATTGTCTCAAAAAGTTTGCCAGACGGACTATCTCCAATAGGTTCTGAAACAGAATATAAACTTGTTCCGTATTTTAATAATTTTGCTTTAACAATAAAATGGTCTTCTGTGTTTCTTGCGAACCTATCTACTTTGTGGACGACAAAGGCTTCTATTTTATTTTTTCTACAATACTCAATCGCTTCAAGAAACTTTTTTCTATTAGAAGACTTCGCAGACGCTCCCTCCTCACAGAAAACTTTAACAACCTTAATATCGTTCTTCGCACAGTATTCTTTACATAGTTGTTTTTGGTAATTTAGTGATGTTCCTGCGACTTGTTCACCAGAACTCACTCTTACATAAATAATTCCTTTCATAATAATTTTAATTTAACTAATAAAACCCTCAAAGGGACGGTCTGGGTTAACACAGTCTACTTGCGTGCGAACACGTAGCCTTACTGACCATAACCGCCCCTCTGAGGGCGTTATATTAAAAGTATTACGTAAGGACGTAAATCGCACGATATTGTAAACTGTGTTAACGAACCTATTATAGCATAAATTTGTTTTTTTATGCTTCGGCGTAATAATCCTTAATAACTCCATCGTCTCTTTTCCAACCAACATATTTAGGGATTAAGTTGTTATATAACTTGTAAAGTTTTTTTGTAGAAATAACGATACGAAACCAATACTTGTCTTGTTGAGACCATCTAATCATTTTCTCTATGTCTGCATAAGAACGTTCCTCTTCGTTATGTAGCCTGTTTATATACCAAGCCCATTCTTTCCAGTCTCCTTTCATCTTCCAATCTGGATTATTGTATTTAATTAAATCAACAAGAAGTTCTGCTAACTCCATATCTCTTTCTGTATAATAAAAAGTTTTTTTCTTTTTATTATTAGTTTTCTTATATTTGTTTCCTTTATTATTAGTTTCCTTAGTATCAATTTTATTGACTTGGTTAAGTAAATCAGATTTATCTGGTTCTTTACTCTCGTTTACTTGGTTATCTGTATCCAAGTCAATGTCGTTGTCTCGGTCATACTCCCAAGCAAATTTATCCGCTAATATATAGGTGTTGCGTTTCCATCTTCCGTTTTTACCTCTAAATTTTTGAGTTTTTGTAATAAGACCTTTTTCTTCTAAAATTTTTACACCTTTTATGATTGTTGGGCGACTAACTCCGTGTTGCTCTGCCATTAGGTCTATTGATGGATAACACGACCGTTCTTTGTTGGCGTGCCTACAAAGACTTATATATACGATTGTTCCTTTCCAGCCACATATACGAGCCATTTTATCAACATAGTCATTGTCTATCATATACTTACCGCCTTTCTTCGGTTTTGTCGTTTTTTTCATATTCATTTTAATAATTACTTTTAATTTTCTTTTTTGTCTTCCACATCTAAAACACCATCAATAAATATGTCAGCCAACATATAAGCACTGTCTATCATTTCTTGTATTTCATCATCGGAGCAATTTTTATATTCTTCTCCTAAGATTTCTTTTGTCTCTGCTACTGATAACATAATAATTTAAGGTGTTTTAAGATAGGGTTATCTATTGTTGTAGATAACTGTTTTCAGAAATTTTTGAGAATGAGTAAATTTCTGAGGCTCAATACAAAGTTCTCCTCGTTGATACTTTTCAAGAACAACCTTTAGATGAGCGTCTTTTGGAAAACAAAAAATAATCTTGCTATTTTCCGCACGCTTAATTTCATTGAATTTGTAATTCAATGAATAAAGCGTTGAAGCAAGATTAAAATCTGATGTCTCAAATGTTTTTTTCATCTTAATTTTCTTTTAATACTTATAATTTCTTCTCACTGACTAAATGAGAGTTGGAAGATATTTCTTTTTCCCTTAACTCTCTAACCTGAAATTTCAGATAAAATAAAAAACACCCTATAAATAAAGGTGTTTTGCTCTTTTTTATTCAATTTTGATTATTTTTTGTTCAGGTAATTAGTTTAGATATTCTCCGTAATCTTTATTTTCATCTAATTCTACTGTTTTTAACCTTTCTTTTTTTCTACGAAGTTCTGGACTTGGTTCTAATTTGAATTTAGTTCTATATTCTGAAAAAACACTGTGGGAGTAGAAAGGATTTTCACTTATTCCAAAAAGTTCTTTTAACCTCTGCGATAAATCAGAAACTTTTTTCTCCAAATTATTAACTTTCTCTTTTCCATATTTAGTCAAAGTCTTTTGGTCTGGTTTAGCAACAACTTTATCATCAAAAGTATTAAATGCTGACAATAAAAGTAGAAACTCCCAGAGCCTGTTAGGCTTTCTTTTTCCCATTCCAAAATCAAAAAAAGAATACTCGCCGATTAAACTATCTTTTGCATATAGATTTATTCTTGTTCTGCTTTGGAAACAAATTTTTATATCTTTCCACTCTATGTTAGTTGGAATTTCTTTTAATTTACCGAGTAGCCTTTTGTTTTCAATAATAGACTTTATTTCGTTTAGAAGAATATAATCTTTTAGTGAAAATAAAAATTTATCATCAAGCCAATCCATAAATCGCAAAGACCAACCTGTATCAACCCACTTAGTTTCTTCTATTGAAAATAAGAGGTCTTTAATTTTATCAAGTTTCTTTTTGTTTAATTCATTTTTGAAATCTAAAATAGAAACCCAAACTGTGTTACCCGCAAAGTCTTTTGTGAGTTTTTCATTTGTATTTATTTGTGAATTAGGGGTTAATTCAAATTTTTTTATGAGAATATCTATAAAAATAATTAAATCATTTAATTCAGAAATACTTAAATTTGAAAGTCTTTTCTTCGCTACTTCAGCCCAAACCCTTTCTCCTTTTTGTTTTATTTCATAAGTTGTTATTTTCATATTCATATTTAGTGTTATAATAATACTACAATCAAATATGCAAATCCGAAAGGATAATGCCTAACCCTATCGTTTTTTAACAGTAGGTATGGTGTAAAAACGCAGTGAACGATAAAAAACCCGTTATCAGGGCGTTCACTGCGTTATGGAGGGAAACTTCCATAGGGGCTTAGGCTCTACTGGTAGCGGGCTTTTTGTATGTCTGCCGTCAGATTTTGACGGATATGAAAAAAGAAAAAATAACTAAAATTTTTATAATCATTATTGCTCTTGTGGTATTTTCGTATACTCTTCATTATTGGCTTTCTACAAGATATGAAAAACAAAAAGAGTTCTTTGTTAATTCCTGCGTTAATACTTTTTATTATGATGATGGTTTTGAATTTAACAAAATTGTAAATGATTTTAAGGAAGAATTGCCGTTAAATATACAAAATTATATAGAAAAAGAATTTTTGGGAACGGGTGGTTATCTTGCTTATATTGAAACTAAAAATATAGAAAGTCTTTGTAAAAACATTTTTGATTTTTATAAAGAAGATATTTATGAGTAAATCAATAAAAATTTTAGATATTGAAATCACGGAAAAAGATTTTCCTAAACTTTATCGTTGGGCTACAAGAAACCCCGATGGTTTAGAAAGGACAATAAAAAGTCTTGTAGAAAATGAAGAAAAACCTAACTACGGAATGATAGCGGTAAATTTAGAAAGTGATTTACAGCACGGATAATTATGAAAAACATTATGCTTGATATAGACGGCTGTCTTGTTTTAGACGACCTTGAAAATAATGGAAAAGGTGCTTTGCGTCTTGGGTTGTTTTTATCTACTATCGGAAATTTACAAGCAGATGGTTTATGCAAAATACAGTGGCTTACTACTCATTGTAAAAACGGAGATGACGCACAAGTTTTAGAATATCTAAAACAAAGATTAGACCCTCACGATTTTGATTTGATTAAGAGAATGAAAATACAACCGACGACTTGGAATGAATTAAAAACAGAAGCCATAGATTTTTCAACTGACTTTCTCTGGTTTGACGATGAACTTTTGCAAGAAGAATTAGAGGTTTTGAAAAAATATAATGCAGAAGATAAATTTGTAAAAATAGATTTACAGAAAAATAAATATCAACTCCGAGATATTGTTTACTCAAAAATACTTGAAAAATAATCAAGTATTTTTTGTCTAAATTACTGTTGGATTACCACTCTAAAATAAATAGAAAAATCAAGGCAATAATGGTATTATTGTATCTAAATAATAACAACTAAATCTATGCAAATATCAGAACTAATAAAATCTAATGGTAAATATGACCTAACTGTATTTTCGGAAGAAAGTATAGACAGAATAGAAGAAAATATCCTTGAAAAAAATGATAAGTTTTTTATTAAGTGTTTGATAAGAGAAAAAGATATTCAGGTAAAACCAGAAGAAATTGTAAGACAATTGATGGTAGATAAACTAATCAACGATTATGGATATTCAAAAGATTTACTTAGAGTTGAACACACTGTTACCTTTGGTAAAGAAAAGAAATCTGCTGATATTGTTATCTTAAATAAAGCCGACAAAACCAGTGTCTACTGCGTGCTTGAAATTAAAAAGCATAATCTCAAAGAGGGTAAGGAACAATTAAAGAGTTATACAAACGCAACAGGCTCTCCTCTTGCTGTTTGGACTAATGGAACAGAAATAGATTTTTATGAAAGACTTGACCCTAATTATTTTGAGCCTCTTTC
>CAZSPC010000029.1:0-5155 GCA_964608745.1 uncultured Candidatus Saccharibacteria bacterium
AGACCATTTCATCTGATAATGACGAGGTCCCAGGTTCGAGTCCTGGCATTCGCACTAGAATTTGACTTGTTTGTTGTTTTTTGTAGCGAATGCCAGGACTCGAACGGCGCAAGGCGGTATACAAGATAAATTTTTTCGTAGCGTAGCGAAGAAAAAATTTAGACTTGTCGCCGCGCCGCGTCCAACAGTACTTATTATTTTTGAGTCCGTAGGACGAAAAAAATAATTAGTAACTGTGGGACGAGTCCTGTTCTGTTGATTTTCGCACAAAAAACCAAAACCAAAACGCTAACATTGGTTTTATTCTGCACAAAAATAACCCGTCGCTGTTGAAATCTTGCGACGGGTTTAGATAAGAATGTTCATTTTTTCTCCTTTTTAGTTATTAGGCTCCAAGAAGTTTTTTACAGCTTCTTGAGCGACTTGAATTCTTTTTTGCGTATATCCTGAAGGAGTTCCAAGAAGATACGCGTAGAATTCCCATCTGTCCTTTTCAGTGGGGAATACTGTGAGGTTTGCAAATTGATATACCTCATCAGCAATCCTTTTTCTTTCTGTGAAGGTTCTCATTTTTTTCACCTCCTTTATTTTAGAGAATTGAAATGAATACTTCTCCTACCTATATTATGACACAATATAATAAAAAAGTAAAGACACAAAGCCATTTACTTTTTCGACAAACTTTGGATATCCAAAGTTCATAATATTGCTCCATCTGATATAATTGTAGCATTATTAGAAACTTTTTATTGAAAGTTATCAACAATATGGATTTAATCACAACTTTGTATACCCTTGATATTGTTTTAGCTCTTGGAACAATTTATGCTTGGTATCAATTTTACCAAGTAGTTAGAAATCAGTGCGATACTTGTTCCGCTGAACTTCATCAAAGTCCATTTAAATCAAAATGCTTTGTAGGGGCAGTTTTCTTTACATTGGCATTTGTTTTGACTTTGCATGTTACTAAGCTAGTGGTGTAAATTATAATTAAAATACAGCTGATAGCCTGTAGCTTATAGCAGGGTAGTAAAAAAACGATTTTGCCTCCGGCAAAATCGTTTTTAGCTATGGGCTAGTAGCTATAAGCTACCAGCTTCTTCATTGCGTGTTATAATACGAGATATAATGAAAAATAAAGAAGATATAGAAAACCAAATTAAGGAGATTGAGCAACAAATGAGTCAGCCTGATTTTTGGGATGACAAAATAGAGGCTCAGAAAATAATAAAAGAACACCAAGGATTAAAAGAGCAATTAGCGGGTGTTGGAAAGCATGACAAGGGAAATGCAGTTGTTACAATCCTCTCTGGTGCTGGCGGAGATGATTCAGAAGACTTCTCGCGAATTCTTTATAATATGTATTTAAAATTTGCTCAAAACAAAAATTGGGAAACTTTTTTGGTTCATAAAAACGAAAATGACCACGGAGGGTATAGAAACATTACTTTTGAGGTAATTGGTAGAGGGGTGTACGGAAAATTAAAAAATGAATCAGGTGTCCATCGATTAGTTAGAATTTCTCCTTTTAATGCAAACAAAAAGAGACACACTTCTTTTTCAATGGTTGAGGTAATTCCAAAATTAGACAAGGTTGGTGAAATTGAAATTCCAGAAGATGAATTTAAAATAGAACTTTCAAAGTCTTCTGGCCCGGGTGGACAAAATGCCAATAAAAGAGAAACAGCGGTACGGGTTGTTCATTTGCCTACAAAACTTTCAGTGAGTATTGAATCAGAAAGATCTCAAGCCCAAAACAAAGAAAAGGCACTCCAAATTTTAGAAGCCAAGCTGATTAAAAAACAAGAAGAAGAGAGAGAGCAAAAAGAACAGGGAATGAAAGTAAGTAAAACAACACAAAATGAGTGGGGAAGTCAGATTCGTTCTTATGTTTTACACCCTTACAAAATGGTCAAAGATCACCGAACAGGAGTAGAGGTGCGTGATGTCGATAAGGTTTTGGAGGATGGAGAGATAGATGTTTTTGTTGAGGCACAACAAAATAGTTTTTAGTTTATAGTTTATAGAAAAAAACCACCCAACAAAGTCGGGTGATTTTTTGTTGGGTGTTATTTGATGCTTGTTGAAACTAAGTACCCACCAGCTACAATCATTACTGCGCCGGTTAAGAATTTTGTTACTGTTATTTTCTCAGCTTCTCCCATAAGTGGCAAGGAGATAGCTGAAGATATTAACGGAAACGTTGCCCCAAGAACTGCTACAATAGCCACTAATGATGTGGGGATAGCAAATGCTTCTGCATGCGATTTTGCTCCTAAGGCGCAGAAAGTACCAGCTAGCAATCCGTACCATAATGCAGGGGTATTTGGAAACAGGACTTGAAGACCACCTTTGCTAACTGTTAATAATGAAATCATTATCATTGATAAACCGTAAGAAAATAAGAAGCCATCAGCGTGCATACCTTTGTTCATAGCTGTTTTAATAAATGGGCCAGCAATACCAAATCCTAAAGCTGCGACTAGTGAAAAAATTATTGCTTTCATCCTTTTCTCCTCAAAAATTGTCCTGCAAGAAAATCATATTGTTTTGAGGATTGTGGAATGATCTTTTCGACATCATAGATAACTCTGTCTTTTAGACTTCCAAACATAAATCTACCTTCCGGATAAGAAATATGTTCTTGGTATCTAATGTCTTCCAGGCCATTTTTCCTGACAATATACATAATTGTCCCATTTTTCATTATAACAAAATCGCCAGGTTTAGATTTGTATAAACTTTCTCGGATTTTTTGTACATGAGAAATTTTTTCTTCTGTTAAGTTTTCTTCCCATTGCAATTGTTCTTGTCGGTTCAAATTAATGAGCCAGGCGCATACGCATGCAACAAAAAAGAAACCTATAAACCCTCCACTTACCACATACTTTGTTCTTTGTTCCATTTTGTTCCTCCGAAATGTTTTTTATTTTTTTTATTTTTAAAATTTCTGTTTGCATAATATAGCAAAAGCTAAGTTAAGTCAACCCTATGGATAAAAAATTGAAAGGTTTTTTGAATAGGGTATAATATAGGAAGTAAGTTTTTAGTTTATAGTCCATAGTTTTTAGAAACAATTTTTTGCCAAAGGTAAAAAATTGTTAATCGTTTACTAAAAACTATAAACTAAGGATTAAAAACTAATAATATGATTTATTTCGACAAGGTTTCAAAATGTTATAAAAACGGTGATCGGGTAATTGATGAAATTTCACTAACTATTGAACCACGAGAGTTTGTTTCTATCGTGGGTCATTCTGGTGCAGGAAAAACAACTCTTCTGAAAATGCTTTTGGCGGAAGAAAAGCCAACTGATGGAACAATTCATTTTGGTTCAGCTAATATTAGTCGATTATCAAAGAATAGAAAAAATGAGTATCGACGAAAGATAGGGACAATTTTTCAAGACTTTCGATTACTTCCGCACAAAACTGCATATGAAAATGTTGCTTTTGCAATGGAGGCTGCTGGTAGAACTGATGAAGAAATTGAATCTGATGTGCCTCATGTTTTAGAATTGGTTGACTTGGGCGACAAGCTTTGGCATTTTCCACATGAACTTTCTGGGGGTGAACAACAAAGATTGGCAATTGCTCGTGCAATTGTTAATCAACCTGATGTTTTGATTGCTGATGAGCCAACCGGAAATCTTGATCCAATCAATACATATGAGATTGTTCAAATTTTGAAAAAAATTAATGAATTGGGTACAACCGTGATTCTGACGACTCATAATAAAGGTGTAATTGATTCCCTGAAAAAGAGGGTAATTACGATGGAGGGTGGTAAGGTTACTCGGGATGATAAGGGGGGCAAGTTTTCGCTCTAGCGAAAACTTCAATTTTCAATTTTCAATTTTCAGTTTACAAATTTACAAACGCTAACGCTAATTTTCAATGAATTAATAAACGACGTAGAGCGAGAATAATTTTAAAAAATTTTATTTTTAAAAATTATCGAGCCGAGGAGTTTATGTAAGACAAAGCACTTTTATTTTAAATGTTTTAAACATTTGAATATTTTAAAATTAAAAATTCTATAAAAATTTTATAAATCTTAAATATATTATGTTAGTTACCAACATCAAAAGAATAACAAAATCAGCCATTATAAATATGTGGCGGAGTCGAATTGTCTCATTATCTTCTGTTTTGGTAATGACAATTACTTTATTTGTTTTCGGTTCTCTTATTTTCAGCAATGCCATGCTTGATTCTGCCTTGAATCAGATCAAGGATAAAGTTGATATTAATGTTTACTTTACTACGACTGCTCCGGAAGAAGAAATTTTTGCTCTTAAAAAATCCCTTGAAATATTACCGGAAGTTGGTTTAGTAGAGTATGTTTCGAGAGAAGAAGCACTAACTAATTTTAAAGAACGGCATAAAGATGATCAATTGACTCTTCAAGCTCTTGAAGAATTGAACGATAATCCGCTTGGAGCAGTTTTGAATATTCAAGCCAAAGAAACCAGTCAGTATGAAAGTATTGCGCAATTTTTAAATAGTGATAGCGCATTATCAGGAGAAGGTGTTTCAATTATTGATAAGATTAATTATTATCAAAATAAGTTGGTGATTGATAGACTCTCAAAGGTTATAGAAGCGACTGAAAAAATTGGTTTTATTGTTACTTTGATTTTGGTGATTATGTCAGTAATTATTACTCTAAACACCATTCGTTTAACTATTTATATTTCTAAAGAAGAAATTTCTGTTATGCGTCTTGTGGGGGCAAGTAATCGTTATGTTCAAGGACCTTTTGTGATGGCTGGCATTGTTTATGGGTTAATTGCTTCTATTTGTACCCTAGTTGTTTTCTTGCCATTAGCGTATTATCTTGGTGATTTTACCCAAAAGTTGTTCGCCTTGAATATATTTGATCACTATCTTGGTAATTTCTTTGCCATCTCGGGGATGATAATTTTATCGGGAATTGTTTTGGGAATTGTTTCAGCGTATTTGGCTATCCAACGCTATCTAAAAGTTTAATTTAATTATCCCAAAACTAGTGACCTTCGTTTCTTTTTTTGAAATAATTGGTTTAGTATAAAAAACAAACACCCCACATGTGGGGCGTTTGTTTTTTTACTAAATTTAGGACTTAATATCAATTTCTGGGGTTTTTCCTATTCAAATAATCATCAACCAATTTT
>CAZSPC010000030.1:0-5086 GCA_964608745.1 uncultured Candidatus Saccharibacteria bacterium
ACATTATCAAGAATCCAAAACAAAAGCAATGCTATAAACACCTTTCCCAATCTTTTTTGTAGGCTTCTAGATATTCTTCTTTTGTCTTTAATACTTTTTCTTCTACATCCTGTTGAGCTCTGATTTTCATTTCACTCAATCTATTTGGATTTTCAATTAAATTCAAAATTTTATTAACAAAACATCTTTTACTCCCCCTACTACAAACCTCAATACTTTCTTTTTGTAATATATCTCCAACTAAACCAACATCTGTCGTTAAGGTAGGACACCCAGCAACTGCCGACTCTAACAAAGTCATTCCATAACCTTCGTAACTTGATGTAGCTAAAAATAAATCCGCTGTTTTGTAATATGAAACCAAATCTTTCTGCCAACTTTCGAAGACAACATTTTTTTGAAGCTGTAAGCTGTAGGCTTTAAGCTGTGAGCTCTGCTTTATTGATCCATCTCCTACTATTACCAAACCTGTTTTTGGGTATTTTTCAACAACTTTTTTCATAACTTTTAACATCATTTTTATATTTTTTTCTTTTTCTAATCGAGAAGCAGTAAAAATAACAAAATTAAATTGAGAATATCTTGTTTTTAAATTGAATTTTGACTCTGTGTTTTTTATTTTTTCAATATCGACGAAAATAGGTAAAACTGAAATTTTTTCTTCTTTTGCAATTCGCCATTTGATAATAGATTTTTTTATCCTTTCACTAACTACCCGAACTCCATCAGATTGCATTATTAAAAACGAAGCCAATTGGCCTCGACTTTTGTTAAAAATAGAAGCTCTCTGAAAACCCCAACTCAAAAAATCTGTGTGAATTTGGAGATGTAATTTAACTCGTTTTGTTTTTGCAATCACCCAACCAACTAAACCGGTTTCAAAAGGATCCTGGCAAGTAACAAGCCAATCAGAAAAATTCTTTTTGAAGCCTTGCTTCTGCCCCAAGCGAAGCGAGTGGGTGAAGCTAGGCTTCTGAAAAGAATTTTTCTGATTGACAATTATTCTCCGACCAATTTTTATTGCATCAACGATGTAAAATAATTTATTTCGAGAGTTAGTTGGATACAAAGTTACATTTGTACCGAAAATTCTTGATTCGTGATTCATAATTCGTGATTCTCTTGTCGATAAATTAAAGACTATGATTTTTAATTCATCAACAAGACTTCCATACTCAACAATCCTCTGTCTCACCGCAGAATTATCTTCAAACAATTTTCTATCTGTTGATATCATTAAAACTTTCATTTTTAGGGTTTAGGAATTAGGGCTTAGCGTTTAGAAAAAACTTTTAAGCTTTGCTTAAAAGTTATCATAACATCCTCCTGAACAAAAATTAAGACCGAATCAGATTTGATTCGGTCTTTTTGATTAGGAAGGTCTAACCCAAAGCGCAGGAGCATAATTAGGTATAAGCATAATACCAAGGTTTAAGTAACTTTGTAGTGGCCGTCACCACCTGTTTTAATTCTTTCTTCTGAAGATTTTCTTATACCTTCTTCTTTTTCTCGATCAGCATTTCTATCATGAATTATGATTTTTGAAACTTTAACAAGTTTCCCTTTCACACCATATTTTTTTCCAAATGTCTTTTCCTTTTCTGTCATAACTTTTCTCCTTTTGTCGAATAAAAACAAGATACAGTTCTAATTTAAGAATACTTTATTCAATAGTTTTTTTCAACTCTTTCGCCAAACTATCTAACATATTTTCTTTACTAAACTTTTCAAGTTTTTTCTTTGCGTTTTTGGTTAATCTCTGGGAAAGATTTTTGTCTCTAAGAAGAGCTGTGATGGCTTTGGTTAATTCTTTTTTGTTGTTATACCCCACCAACAAACCATCCTTGTTATGTGTTATTACTTCTGGATTGCCTCCGATATCAGTTGTAACAATCGGAGTTTCTACCGACATTACCTCGAGTAATTGGTGCGACAAACCTTCATAACCGGTATTTAATACAAACACATTTGATGCTTTGATTCTACGCAATAATTCCCCTCTTTCTAACCGACCAAGCATAAAAACCCTATCTTGTAGTTTCATTTTTTCGATTTTTGATTTCAAATTTTTTTCTTCTGGTCCATCTCCTGCAATAAATAATTTCATCTGAGGTAAATCTTTAGCAATATCTACCAAAAGATCAAATCCTTTCCAAGGAACGAGTCGACCAACAGTAAAAACAGCATTATCACTTATTTGAAAACGAGTTCGAAGACTATATTTTTCCTCAACAATTTTGGTCAAAGAAAAAGCATTATAAATAACTTTTATTTTCTCTTGTTCTATTCCCCACATCACAACAATGTTTTTTAGATACTCACTCGGTACAACAACCCTGTCAGTACTTTTTGCAACTAGTTTTTGTATAAACCTTCTCGCTTCTGTTTTAAAATCAAAACCCCTCTCTTGAAATTCTTTTGGGTTAATAAAGCCACCAAATTCAGAAGCAAATTTACTTTGTTGAAATTGTTCCCAAGCATAATCGCCCACCATTTTTAACACAAATTTCTTTCTCAACCATTTAGAAGCCAGCATCGCAGGAAAACCAACTGAAACGGGATCTTGAGCATAAATTAAATCTACATCCCCACCTTTGTCTAAAATTTTTTTAAGATATACAAAATGACGAATAATTTTAGGTAAATGTCGCACCTCACCAAAACTTAAAACCTCAACCTCTATCCCTTTTTTAGGAAGCTCGTCAAAAAGCAACTTAGAATAAGTCGCCGGCCCACCAGAATCTGGTGGATATATACCTGTACAAATTAATATCCTCATAACATTTTAATATTTAGGTCCCGGGGACCTAAATCGTTATCTTTATCTTTTCTTTTTTCAATAATAGTTTCTGCCAATTCTTTTACATTTTTTAAATATCTTTCCCTATCATCAAATTCACTTTTTATAATATTGCATTCAAAATATTTATTTTTCCATTCACTTTTATCTCGTGTATATTGTTCAAGACTACTTCTTGCTCCCCATTTCAATACACTATCATCCATTTTTGATAATTTATGAATATAATTGTTTCCATTAACATAGTCAACAACATACATTAAGTATTCATTTGAACTTACATATTCTGCTTTAAAAGGACCTTGGAATAATGCTCCAGATCTTTTATATTTTTCATTAAAATACTTTGTATACCCAGCGCTAAAATCACGCATAAACATACTTATACCATTATCAACTAACTGTTTTAAAACTAAGTGATAATGATTATCTAATATATTAAAAGCAACAACTTCAACCAATTTAGGTCCCCGGGACCTGAATCTTTTACCTTTACGAGAATATTCAAAAATACTTCCTATTTGATCTGTACTATTAAAAGCATCAATACTTTCTAAAATACGAAATAAATCATACAAATCCATGATTATATCTCTTTTATCAACACCTCTGTTATAAACATGATATAATTCACCGTTTTCAAATTTTATTTTTCTTCTTGCCATAGTTTAATTGACTAAATATTTTAACATTTTATTTAGGTCCCGGGGACCTAAATAAAATGTTAAAAACTTTTGCCTTCATATCTTTGGTAACTTTTTGCCAATCGTATTTTTTAACTACCATTCTTTTTGCTTTTTTAATTATATCTTCTTTCTGGGAAACATTCTCTTCTAACCATCTTATCTGATCAGCAATACTACGAGGATTTTGCACTTCACAGAATAATCCAGTTTCTTTGTCTTTCAAAAAATCAACAATCCCACCAACAGGAGTTGCAATCACCGGAATTTCAGATGCCATTGCTTCAATAAAAGAATTACCAAAACCCTCTGATAAAGAGGGTCGAACAAAGACATCTGATATTTTTAAATACTTTGGAATCTCCGCATAATCAACAGTGCCAAAAAACTTCACCCTGTTCTCCACTCTTTGTTTTTTAGTCAAAACTTCTAACTCTTCTCTATCTGGTCCATCACCTAAAATCAAAAGCTTAAAACTGTCGGGTAAATAGTTAAGTGATTTAATAATATCGCCAACCGCATTCTTTGAGACCAAGCGAGAAGTTGTAATTATATACTGATCATTTTGTCTTTTGCCAAGCTGACTTTTTAAATCTTTTAATTCTTTGGAAGAATAATTTTGAGAAAAATGCTTAACATTAACTGCATTTGGTACAACAACGATTGGAGAGGTAGAACCATTCTTTTTTGCCCATTTCTCCAAAAAATTACTTATTACCTGTATCATATCAGCCTTTTTAAATAATAATCTCCAAATAGGCTCTTTATACCAACCAAGCCGTGACTTTATATAAGAAGGGTCATCACCCTCTTGTAAAGTCAGTAAAAAGGGAATTTTTTGGTTCGTAATTTTGAAAAACAAACCAATGGCTCCAGCATAAGCTGCCATTATAGACCATGTTAGGTTGTAATCTCTTTTTTTGTGTAATTCTCCAGCTTTTTTAAATCCATAAAAAATATATAGGAAATTTGTAAGATGTCTCGGAATCTGTTTTTTAATACCAAATGAAGTACCAACTCTATAAATATTAATGTTGTTCAGTTTTTCAAATTCTGGAAGTTTTTTGTCTAAACGAGCAGTAACCATATCAAAATCAAAATCACCACCAAGCCGATCAGTTATCTCTTTCACTGCAACCTCTGCACCACCCACAAAAGGATGGTATGTTGTTGCAAATATCAATATCTTCTTTTTTTTCTTTTCCATTTTATTAAATTATCTCAAATTCATCAGAATTATATCCGTCTTTTGATGACCCCTTTTCAGGTGTCGTTTCTTTTAAAAACAAAATACCTGCCATTGATATTAGTATAAGCCCGCCAAGAGATAATGTCCATTTGTTGAACAAATTTGTATCGTTTTGTGTATTATCAATCAGTTCCGAAACAATGGATGGATTATTTTTATTTAAAGTTTGCTCGGCTTGATTTTCTGGAAAATCGTAAACTAGAAGCCTTGCCTCACCCCCCACTTCGTTACGGGCAGAGGCAAGGCTTCGTTCACGATTTTCTTGCAAACCAACAGATGAAACTGATTTTAAAACATATGGATCATAGTAATAGGCAATTGTGCCATTTGGATAAAGTAAGGAGACTTGACTAA
>CAZSPC010000031.1:0-4531 GCA_964608745.1 uncultured Candidatus Saccharibacteria bacterium
TTATATATTGCAACAAAAAACTGGGGTTTCAAACCCCAGTTTTTGATATTAAGTCGAAAATTCCAGCTCCTAGCGCCATTTTCCAGTTTATGTTTGCTATATTTTTTAACTCGCTAAAAGCAAACGGAAATACACAGATGATTCCTATAACTATTATCGAGAAACTAGATAAACTTCCACTTAATCCACTTTTATTCATCAGAAGAGGAAATGTCCCAAAACACAAACCTGCTAGTACAAATTGAAGTGTTGTTGCACTCATTTTAAACTCCTTTTGTTAAATTTTCGTTTCTGACGTGAGGTTATCATAAATTGTAATTTATGTACAGCAATTTGGATAAATTAAAAACCGCCTTGTGAAAAGCGGTTTTGTTTTTTTAAATATTGAGATATTTAAATATTTCATTCAGTGTGTGTATGCCACCAGAGGTTTTTTCTGACCTATCTAAGTGAATAGCACTAATTCCAGCATTCCTTGCTCCGATAGTATCGGAATAAAGGCTATCTCCAACCATTAAGTCTGGTTTTGAGCCTAAATGTTCTACCGTTTGATAAAATATTTTTTTATCTAGTTTTTTTATTCCTAAATCACAGGAAAACAGGTGTAAATCAATTAATCTATCTAACCCCAGGGCATAAAAAGGTCGTTTGTAGGGTGTGGCTAAATTTGAAATTGAAACCAAAATTATACCTTTACTTCTTAACTCCTTTAATACCTCTTTTGTTTCTGGAAAGAGAACAACAGAATCCAATTCTCGTTTTACTTGCATATCATAATGGGGATAACTGAGTTGTTCTGTTTTTATTTTTGTCCGCCCGGTAGGATTCGAACCTACGACCGTCAGCTTAAAAGGCTGCTGCTCTACCAACTGAGCTACGGGCGGATGCGGTAAATCTTAAAATGATATTTTAAGATTTAATTTTCAATTTACAAATTTTCAATTTTCATTTGAATTATGAAATTTGAATTTCAACGACCAAAAATATATCAAAAAAAGGACAAAAAGTCCAACAAAACTTCCTAAATCTTAAATCTGCCGTTATAAAAATTAAAATTATTCGTGGGGTGTCGTTCTCCCTTCGTAAAGCAGGGGGAGTGCGACACGCCACGAATAATTTTAATTTTTATAACGGCATATCGAAAGCAAAAGCTCCTGCTCCGGTAAACATCAGATAAAAGAAAACTACAAAGAATAAGATATAGAAATCTGTTGTGTTAGGAAGAGAGGATGGTTTCCAAAGTTTGATTATTATTGATGCAAACATTATAAGCGATGCGATCATTGATGCGATTTGGGTTAAGAATCCAACTACAATCATAACCCCAACTATTATTTCTACAAAAGCAATAAGATAAAGCCAAAATATCGCGGGTTTAAATCCAGCTTCTTCAAAGAATCGAATCTTAACTTCTTTATCTTTGGTTAATTTCAACCAACCGAAATAAACAAAAATTAAACCAGCGACCACTCTCAAAAAAGTGATTGCAACAAAACTAAAATTTAGTAATTCTGGAAATGTGTTTAACATAAATATATTATATGTTAGAAGGTAGAATGTAGAAAGTGGAAAGTAGAATTAAAAAAATGCAATCGACTTTGTCGATTGCATTCGTGTTTTTACAATAGTTTTGCAAAATCTTCCGCTACTTGAGAACGTTCACTTTTTGTTAAAAGTATATGTCCTGTGTACGATAAATGTTTTGCTGTCTCGATCAAGACATTTAACCCACTATTTCTTGAATCTATATATGGATTTTCAATTTGGTCGGGGTCACCAGTAAAAACAAATTTACTTCCTGGACCACAACGAGTAATAACGGTCTTGATTTCTCTTCGGGTTAGGTCCTGAGCTTCATCTAGTATGAAGAAAGATTTAAAAAAAGTTCTCCCTTTAATGTGAGCCAGTGATTCTATTTCTAACAAACCTTCTTCTTTTAAAGTGTCGGTGTTAAAAAATTTAGAATCCTCTGTACTATTGATTTTATTTTCTGGATTATTTCTGATAAGAAATCCTAGGTTGTCATAGATGGCTTTTACCCAGGGATCTAATTTTTGTTTTAAATCTCCTTTTAAGAATCCCAAGTCTTGTTTTCCTAAGGGGATTACCGGTCTGGCAACTACTATTTTGTTGAAATAACCTTTTTTAATGCCATGCATGCCAACCGCCAAAGCTAATAAGGTTTTTCCTGTACCAGCAACTCCTGATAAGGTAACTATCCTAACTGCTTTGTCCTGTAACAAATTTATGGCCATGTTCTGTTCTTTGTTTTTTGATTTTAGGCCAAAAGTTCCGTTACTGGCGTTATAATCCAAAACTTGTTTAATCTGATTCTTTCCAATGTGTTTAGCTAATACAACATGTTGTGGATTTGTTTCATCAACTAATCGAATAAACTCATTTGGGTAAAGAGGTGTATTACCACTATCAATTTGTACTTCTTTTCTTTGATGTACTAAATCTACATCTTGTTTACTGGATAGGAATTCCCTTTGTCCCGAATAGATACCCTCTGTTTTTCCAATTACTTTTACCCCCTCCTCTTCAAAGTCTTGGTAAGTGATACCTAATGCATTTGATTTAATTCTTGCTACCACATCTTTGGTGACAAGAATTACCTCGGTATTTTGATGTTCACTTTTCAAAAAGGCGGTTGTTGCAATTATTCTGTCGTCATTTTCATTTGGGTCGAGATCCAATTCATTAATTTTTTCCAAAATAGCTTTTTTATGATTTACTACAATCATTAATTTCCCACCATTTGGAAGGTCGACGCCTTTTCCAAGGTTACCTTTAGTACCTAGTCGGTCTAAGAAACGGCTTGTTTCCCTTGCGTTCCTATTTTTTTCAGCTGACCCTCTCTTTAGTTTGTCTAGTTCACCAATAACAGTAAAAGAGAGAACAACCGTGTTGTTACCAAAAGAAAATAATGCTTTTGGGTTATGTATTAGTACATTTGTATCCAATACAAAAATTTTATCAGACATATTGCGTCCTTTTGGTTGAGGTTTTTAAAGTACTGCTGCCTATTTTTATAGTTATTTTTTCTGAATGCATTAAAACATAAAAAAATGTTTTTTGCTAGTCTTTTTGTAATAATATGGTAGTGTTTTTTTATGTCTGATAAAAACAAACAAAAAGTTTTCATAATCCTTCCAGATATTCGTTCAGTCCATAATGTTGGGGCGATTTTTCGAACAGCAGATGCTTGTGGAGTGTCAAAAATATTTTTGACAGGATATACACCTACTCCGACAGATCGCTTTGGGCGAGACAGAAAAGATTTTACCAAATGTGCTTTGGGGGCAGAAAAAACAGTTGATTGGGAATATCGAGAGGATTTAATTGATTTAATTAAGGAATTAAAACAAAAAAATGTTGAGGTGGTAGCGGTAGAACAAGACACAAAGTCAATTGACTATAAGGCCTTTGATTTAAATAAGTCGACAGCTTTTATTTTTGGGAATGAGGTCGATGGTCTTTCACAAGATATATTAAATCAAGTTGATACAATTATTGAGATACCAATGGTGGGGGAGAAAGAATCCCTTAATGTTTCTGTGTCGGTGGGTATAATTTTGTTTCGTATTTTAGATATTTAGTGCCGACTGTTGCTTTTTGTTCTTTTTTTGTGTAATTTAATTAAAGATTTGTAGTTTGGAATAAAATAAATAAAAAGGAGGGGTGTTATGGAAATTATACTAAGTGTTTTCTTTGTGGGTCGGCAATTAGGTATAAGCTTTGCTTTGTTTTCAGAAAAAGATAACTGTTTTTTGTTTGGTCCTTGTGAGTATTATTTTGGAGGTATTTGTAGTGTAAGGGAAAAATATTATCTTAAAAAATTCGGCTGGAAAGCTAAAGAACTATTTTTTACGGAAGCGATCGATGTAAGTGTTTATGAAAAACTTGATTTGCCGATAAAGTTAGTAGAGATAAGTAAACTTCCTATTAGAATATTTAATCACCAATTCCCCGATGCTCTGCATCGGGGTATCCGCTAAGGGAAAGTTTGAAAACCGTAGGTTTTCAAGATAACCCAGAACGGAGTTCCTAAATACCCCGCCGATACGAAGCGGAGCGTAGTGAGGGAACAGCTCTGCTGCGGGGTAGTTTATTGGATGCTTGCCCTCTTTTAAAAAAGATCTTTGGATTGAAAACGAAGGTGTTATTGAAGGTTTAGACCAAGATCAGTTAGAGAATTTTCTTGTAGGATTTCGTGTGGATAAATTTGATAAGTACAAATGTTCATTTCTTTATCAGCCGAGATTTATTCCTTTTCGCAGAGATAAAACAAAAAAACTACGCGATGAGGCAAGAAATGAAAGAGAAATGTTTGGAACCGACTGATAAAAAAAGACCAGGTTATCTAGTAACTTGGTCTTGTTTTAATATTCAAAAATTAAAACATTAAAAATTGTTTAAAAATTAGACTTAATATCAATTTCTGGGGTTTTTCCTATTCAAAAAATCATCAATCAATTTTTCTCTCAAATCACTTCTCAAACCATTATGGTTCTTGAGAAGTTTTTTC
>CAZSPC010000032.1:0-4213 GCA_964608745.1 uncultured Candidatus Saccharibacteria bacterium
TTAGTCAAGTCTCCTTACTTTATCCAAATGGCACAATTGCCTATTACTATGATCCTTATATTATGGAAGAAATCGAGGTGAAATCAGTTTCTCTTTCGTCAATGGATAGTGCTAATGTTATATCAGTTTCAGGTTATATAAATCAAAATGCAAATATCAAAAATCAAAATGTAAATCAAAATGAAAAATCGATAGAGGATGATGCTCTCGATGAGCAGATGACTTTCCTTGGTAATATTAATACAGAAAGTAATGATTTATTAAACAAATGGACATTATCTCTTGGCTCTCTTATACTAATATCAATGGCGAGTGTTTTGTTTTTAAAAGAAACGAAACCTGAAAAAAGGTCATCAGAAGACGGATATAATTCTGATGACTTCGAATTAATTTAATAAAATGGAAAAGAAAAAAAAGAAAATATTGATATTCACAACAACATACCACCCTTTTGTTGGTGGTGCAGAGGTTGCGGTGAAAGAGATAACTGATCGGCTTGGTAGCGACTCTAAAACCAAAGGTTCGGGCGAGTTTGATTTTCATATGATTACGTTGCGATTTGATAAAAATTTATCACAAGTTGAACAAGTAGGGAAAATAAAAGTTTATCGAATCGGTTTTACTAAAAATAATCCTTCGGAGAATGATTTGGTTAAATTTCCTTTAAAATTAAACAAATTATTTTTTCCGTTTTCTGCTTGCAGGAAAGCATTAGAACTTCATAAAAAAAATAACTATGATGCTATTTGGTCAATAATGGCTTCTTTTGCTGGTTTTGGTGCAATGTTTTTTAAATGGCTCAAACCACAAGTTCCTTATCTACTCACTCTTCAAGAAGGTGACCCTATTAAGTTAATCAAGAAAAAAGTATTCCTTGTTCGTCCGTTGTTTAATCGAATTTTTACCAAAGCTGATTTAATTCAAACTATCTCAAATTATTTGGCTGACTGGGCACGCGATATGAATTATAAAGGTGATATAAAAATCATTCCAAACGCTGTTAATGTTAAATATTTTTCTCAAAATTATTCTTCAAAAGAATTAAAAGATTTAAAAAGTCAACTCGGTAAAAGACAAGACGATCAATATATAATTACAACTTCTCGTTTGGTTAAAAAGAATGCAATCGGTGACATTGTTAAGTCGCTTAATTATTTACCCGACAGTTTTAAGCTTTTGATTTTAGGTGATGGACCAAACAGAGAAGAGTTAGAAGTTTTGACTAAAAAACAAAGAGTGGAGAACAGGGTTAAGTTTTTGGGTGCTATCGATTATATGGAAATCCCAAAATATTTAAAAATATCAGATGTTTTCGTCCGCCCGTCTTTATCAGAAGGTTTTGGTAATTCTTTTATTGAAGCAATGGCATCTGAAATTCCGGTGATTGCAACTCCTGTTGGTGGGATTGTTGATTTTTTGAAAGACAAAGAAACAGGACTATTTTGTGACATTCAAAATCCTAGAAGTATTACTGATCAAATAAGGTGGTTGGAAGAAAATGTCACCCAAAAAGAAGATATAATTAAAAAAGCAAAACGAATGGTGGTAAGAAAATATGATTGGCAAAAAATTACCAAAGATATGAAAACAAAAGTTTTTAACAATCTGATTTAGGTCCTCGAAACCTAAATATTAAAATGTTATGAGGATATTAATTTGTACAGGTATATATCCGCCGGATTCGGGTGGGCCGGCAACTTATTCAAAGTTGCTTTTTGATGAGTTACCTAAAAAAGGAATAAATGTTGAGGTGTTAAGTTTTGGCGAAGTGCGATATTTGCCTAAATTGATTCGACATATTATATATTTTAAAAAGGTTTTAGAGAAAGGTACAAAAGTAAACTTAATTTATGCACAGGATCCTGTTTCGGTTGGACTTCCGGCAATGCTTGCTTCGAAATGGTTGAAAAAACCTTTTGTTCTTAAAATTGTGGGCGATTATGCTTGGGAGCAGTTTCAGCAAAGTGAGGTGGTCAAAGAGTATAAAGAATTTATCTCACCAGAAGACTTTCAGAAAAGAGGTTTTGATTTTAAAACAGAAATAAGGCGACTTATTCAAAAACAAGTTGCCAAGCACACTGATCAAATAATTGTGCCAAGCGAATATCTAAAAAAGATTGTAACAATGTGGGATGTTCGGCCAGATAAAATACAAGTTATCTACAATGCTTTTTCTCTAACCAAAATTGTAGAAGAAAAGTATAGTCTTAAAACTCGTTTTCAAATAAGTGATAATGCTGTTTTTACTGTTGGTCGACTCGTTCCTTGGAAAGGATTTGATCTTTTGGTAGATATTGCTAAAGATTTACCTCAGATGAAATTATTTATTGCAGGAGATGGACCAGAAGAAAAAAATTTGAAATCAAAAATCGAAAAAATGAAACTACAAGATAGGGTTTTTATGCTTGGTCGGTTAGAAAGAGGGGAATTATTGCGTAGAATCAAAGCATCAGATGTTTTTGTTTTGAATACTGGTTATGAAGGACTTTCACATCAACTGCTTGAAGTAATGTCAGTAGAAATCCCTATAATTACCACTAATGTTGGGGGTAACCCAGAAGTGGTAACACATAACAAAGATGGTTTGTTGGTTAGGTATAATAACAAAGCAGAATTAACCAAAGCTATCACAATCCTTTTGGAAGATAAAAATCTTTCCCAAAGACTAACCAAAAACGCAAAAACTAAACTTGAAAAGTTTAGTAAAGAAAATATGTTGGATAATTTGGTGAAAGAGTTGAAAAAAGTTGTTGGGTAGCTTATTCTTAAATTAGAATTAGATCTTGGTTATTTTTAATAAAAAAGAGGGCAGTGATGACAAAACAAAAGAAAAACCAAACATTCGAAGAGAGGTATGGTGCCAAAGGAAAACCGAAAAAAGACGAGGAAGAAGAACTTTCAGAGTGATGGAACGACTACCTACTATTCTTGGTGTTTAGATGGGTCAAACTAGACCGAGTCATACGATCCGGTCTTAATTTTTGTTTAGATGAGTGTTATTATGAAAAAGTGAAAGTTTTAATGATATCAACAGATAGAAAATTGTTTGAAGATGATTCTGCGGTAAGGCAGAGGATTGTTGAATATGGTCGTCTTGTTGATGAATTAAAAATTATTGTTTTTAAATTATCAACAAGAGAATCACGAATCATGAATCATGAATCGCGAATTTTTGGTACGAATGTAACTCTATATCCTACTAACTCAAAAAATAAATTTTTTTATATTATTGATGCAATAAAAATCGGCCGAAAAGTAATTGAAAATTGGAAATTGAAAATTGAAAATTCAAGTAATAAGAACGAAATTCTTATTACTTGCCAGGATCCTTTTGAAACTGGTCTGGTTGGTTGGATTATTGCTAAAACTAAAAAAACAAAACTTCACTTACAGGTTCACACAGATTTTTTGAGTTGGGGTTTTCAAAGAGCTTCTGTTTTAAATAAAAGCCGAAGTCAACTAGCTTCGTTTTTGTTAATGCAGTCTGATGGTATTCGGGCGGTTAGTGAAAGAATAAAAAAATCGATTATTAAATGGCGGATTGCGAAAGAAGAAAAAATTTCAGTTTTACCTATTTTTGTGGATGTTGAGAAAATAAAAAATACAGAACCAAAACTAAATTTAAAAACTAGGTATCCTCAATTTGATTTTGTGATTTTTACCGCTTCTCGACTAGAAAAAGAAAAAAATATTAAATTGATGATAAAAATTATGAAAGATGTGGTGAAAAAATATCCGAAAACTGGTTTAGTGATAGTGGGCGACGGATTATTGAGGCAGAGATTACAAAAAGCAGTTTATAGTTCGCGATTACAGAACAATATTATTTTTGAGGGTTGGCAGAAAGATTTGGTTTCCTATTACAAAACAGCAGATTTGTTTTTAGTCACTTCTGGTTATGAAGGTTATGGATTAACTTTGTTAGAATCGGCAGTTGCTGGTTGTCCCGTATTAACTACCGATGTTGGTTTGGTTGGAGATATACTAAAAAAAGAAAGTATTGAAATTTGTAGCAAGGACAGTAAAAGATGTTTTGTTAATAAAATTTTGAATTTAATTGAAAATCCGAATAGATTGAGTGAAATGAAAATCAGAGCTCAGCAAGATGTAGAAGGCAAAATATTAAAAACAAAAGAAGAGTATTTAGAGGCATACAAGAAAGATTGGGAAAGGTGTTTATAGCATTGCTTTTGTTTTGGATTCTTGATAATGT
>CAZSPC010000033.1:0-4138 GCA_964608745.1 uncultured Candidatus Saccharibacteria bacterium
CCAGTTTTCTTTTTTAATCTTCACCTTTTCCTCCTTTTTGTTATGTTCAGGGTTCTAATTCTGTTGGGTAGTTTACAATATCTCTATAAATAAGTCAAGTTTAAATCTAGTTCAAAACTAGATGAGATTCGTTTATTTTTTGGAAAAATTTTCGTGAGCCTTATCTTAGAATAAGGTGAACGGAAATTTGAGAAAAAAGAAACGAAGATCGCTAATTTTGGAATAAATTATAATCTTTTCACTTTATCTACGAGAAGATTCATTTCTCCATTTCTTTCTGATAATTTTCCTTTCACAGCTACACATTTATCTTCTTCTAACACATCTTTAAATTCTGTGTAAACTTTCGGGAAAACGACAACATCCATTGTTCCACTAAAATCAGCCAAACGAACAAATGCCATTTTCTCACCTTTTTTGGTAAGGATCGGTTTTACTTCTTCTAATATTCCAGCAACAACTGTTGTCATTCCGTTTGGTGAATTTTCTAAAATACTTTTTATGTTTTTTCCTTCCTTGTTTAGTAAATCTTTATATTTATCGAGAGGATGTCCGGAAATATATAGCCCCAATAATTCTTTTTCCCAAGCCAACTTTTCTTCTGGTTTAGCTGGCTCAACTTCAACTAATTTAAGGGTTGAAATTACAGTTTCTCCAAACAAAGAATCTTGTTCTGCTGGCTGAGTAGCGTTTTCTTTGTTGTAATTTAATAAATCAGGCATATTAGCAAGAATTTGCCCCCTTTCCCCAAACGTATCCATCGCTCCACACATTGTAAGGGCTTCCAAAGATTTTTTGTTTAAATTTCTGTCTTGCACTCTTTCTAAAAAGTCTGCCAAAGATTTGAATTTTCCATTTTTAGTCCTCTCCTCAATAATTGCATTAGCAATTCCTTCACCAAAGTTTTTTATTGTTTGTAGTCCGAAACGAATAGCCTCTGTTCCGATTTGCCCGTGCGAAGCACCAGGGTTTTCTTGTTTAACAATTGTAAAGTCAGTAAATGACTCATTTATATCGGGTGGTAATACTTCGATCTTCATTCGATTACACTCAGAAATAATTTCAGCAACTTTATCAGTGTCACCAGAGTCTGCCATTAGCAAAGCTGTCATATATTCGATAGGGAAGTTGGCTTTCATATAAGATGTCTCATAAGCAACACGACCATAACTAGCAGAGTGAGCTTTGTTAAAGCCATAAGCGGCAAAAGTTTCAATTGTCTCCCAAAGTTTATTGATAACTTTTTCAGAAAGGCCGTTGTCGGCACAACCATTGTGGAATTTCGTTTTTTGCTCTTGCATTAGTTCTGGAATTTTCTTTCCCATCGCTTTCCGGAATTTGTCGGCTTCGGCCCAGTTATAATTAGCAAGTTGAACAGCGATCATCATAACATCATCTTGATAGATAATAATTCCAAATGTTGGTTCCAAAATGTCTTTTAGTTTTGGATCAAGATAAGTGACTAAATTAGGATTATTTTTTCGAGCGATATAGTCAGGAATAAAAGCCATAGGCCCTGGACGGTACAAAGCTACCATCGCCATAATATCCCAAATTGTTTTTGGCTTTAGTTCTTTAAGGTATTGTGTCATCCCTTGTCCACTTAATTGAAAAGTTCCCAAAGTTTCTCCTCGGGCTAACATCTCGTATGTCTTTTTGTCATCCAACTCAATATTATCTAAATCAACCCCAATTCCATGTCTTTTTTCAGCTAATTTGATTGAATTAGCCAAAATTGATAGGTTTTTAAGTCCTAAAATATCAAATTTGGGTAAATTAACTACACCATCACGATCTCCGGTGTACATATCGTATTGAGTAATAATCTGCCCGTCTTTATCGAGCTGAACAGGGGTAAAGTCATCAACGCGAGTAGGGGAAATCAAAACACCGGCAGCGTGAGTAGAAATGTGTCTGGCACAACCCTCAATCTTTTTGGCGTATTTAATTATTTCTTGGACATCTTTATTATTCTTGTGAAGTTTTCTCAAATCTTCTTCCTCATCAAGAGCTCGATCGATTGTCATTGGAAAACCTTGAGCTCCTAATGGAATTAATTTTGCAATTTCGTCACCTAGGGAATAAGGATGACCAAGGGCCCGAGTAACATCACGAACAGAACCACGAGCGGCCATCGTACCAAATGTTCCAATTTGAGCAACTGCTTTGTTGCCATACCTTTTTTTAGCATAAGCAATAACATCATCTCTGTGGATGTCAGCTACATCCAAATCAATATCAGGAATTCCGGGACGATCTGGATTCATAAATCGCTCGAAAGGAAGTTTTAATTCAATCGGGTTTACCTTGGTGATGAAGTTTAAATAGGAAACAAGACTTCCGGCTGCTGATCCTCTGGTGTTGGTGTAAATTCCTGCACCACGGGCAAAATTAATCAAGTCAGCCATAATCAAAAAATAAGAAGAGTAGCCTTTGTTTTTTATAACTTCTAATTCATATTCAACTCTTTCGACTAAATCGGGTGTTTTATCGAGACCTCTCTTTTCAAAACCTTCATAAGTTTGTTTTTTTAGAAATGAATCATAATTTTCACTTTCGGGAATTTCAATATCCGGAAAATACCAAGAATCAATATCAATTTCAACATTGCATTGATCAACTATTTTTTGAATGTTTTCTAGGGCTTCGGGAGTATCTTTGAAATATTCTTGAGCTTGTTTTGGTGTTATGAAAGAAAAGTCATCATTTTCTCCACTAAAAGAACCACCTCTTGATGTCTGGATTGACATTAAAATATCACGCGCTCTTTTATCTTGCTTTTCGAGATAATAAACATCGTGAGCAGCGACTAACGGAATATCCATTTTTTTCGAAAGATCAATAATTTTTTCTTTTAATTCTGCTTGACCTTCTACTTCTGGATGATGAGTAAGTTCTAAATAAAAATCATTTCCAAACTTTTCTTTGTACCAATTAGCGATTTCTTCGGCTTTTTCAAAATTGTTTACTTTAAGTGCTTGAGAAATTTCTCCGGCAAAGTGAGGGGAGATACAAATTAGGTTTCCGTTAGTATATTGTTCAATTAGTTCCTTATCGATTCTTGGTTTGTAATAAAAACCTTCAAGATGAGCGACGGTTACAAGTTTGATTAATTCTTTGTAGCCTTTTTCGTTTTTGGCAAGCATTATCAAACGTGTTCTTCTATTATCAATTCCAGATTGTTTATCGTGTCTAGTTCTCATCGCTACAAAAAAATCAACTCCAAGAATTGGTTTGATATCTTCTGCTTTGCAGGTTTTATAAAATTCGATTGTGCCGTACATATTTCCATCGTCTGTCAGGGCAAGAGCTTCCATTTCATTTTCTTTGGCAGTTTTAACAAGATCCTTTATTTTAGGCAAAGCAGTTAAAAGACTGTAATGAGAATGTGTGTGTAGGTGGGTGAAATTTTTGCTCATAAGGTTATTATAACAAAAAACTTTTTTTGAAACACTTCTTGATTAAATGCTCCCACAGTGATTTTATTTTAGGCAAAAAAATTTTCAGGTACCAATTTTCAATTTTCAAACAATTTTCAACGAATTAATCTTTAAATTTTTAAAACACCCCCCGCTAAAAGCGAGGGGTGGGTGTGGTAGGGCTGGGGGATTAACACCCCCTACCCATGATCATTGCTTCAAAAGGATTGTGTGGTTCAAGAGCAACGATTTTGTGCCCTGTGCGGATGCCTATACCCGCTATATTCTTGTTGTGTGCATCAAAATGATTTGTGATGCTGTAAAATACAACCTCAATCAACATGTCAAGTGTATTTTTCAGATTATCCATTTCAGGGTTCTTTGTTGGATCTTCTTTAACCCTGTTGTTAAATCTTTCGGTGAGTTGATCTAAAACCGAATACATAATTTTTTGATTCTCAGTCATTTCACCGAGAACAGTTTCGCCATTGACTGGCTCGTCTGAATCCGCATAATCTCCGGATTGAATTTTATCCCAGTCAACATCGGGAAACATATCAACCGTTTCCGCCAATGCTCCCATAAACATTTCTTTACCAGTTTTTTGCTTTTTTTCCATCTTCTACTCCTTTTTTTTTGATTTCACACCTGTTGCGAAATCCTTTCGAAAATTCCTTTTTGAAATGCAATCGGGTAAAATCCGATTATTATGAAAAAGG
>CAZSPC010000034.1:0-4099 GCA_964608745.1 uncultured Candidatus Saccharibacteria bacterium
AAATACTCACTATCAAATCTTTTTGCTTCCTTTATATCATTTGCAGTAGTTTCAAAAGATAAATTGTGTTTTGGTTGGTAATCTAACAACCCCAATTCTTTCAAAAGCAATTCTTCGGCTTCTTTGTATAATTCTTTTGATTGATTTTGTTTTTGATGTGCCTCTCTGACAACTTTTTCTATTTTTTCTTGAAAAAGTCTTGGTAAAAGAGGGATGATTATTTTTTTTACTTGTGTTAAGTTCAATAACGGCTGAACGTTTCCTGTTTGAAATCTATCTGTTTGAAACTTTCCATAACCAGAGTTCAAAAAAGTTGATATATAATATGGATTTAATACAGGTTCTATCTCCTTTATAGTTGCTACATTTCTATCTGTGTTTCCGATAAAATCTTTATAAACAACACTTGAATTACCCACTGTTCCAACAATAGACAACAATACATTATCTTTTTTAATCCTTGAACGCTTGTTCTTTTCATCTAATTTTTTACTACAAAATCTAACGTCTTCCAAATCTAAAAAGTTATCTTTTACATTGTGTCCTGATAGATAATATATACCACTTGATGGGTCTAAGTCTGGTGAACCGTGTTCTCCATCAGTAATAATGGTTTTTTTACCCATTTCACAAAAATCTAATTTTTCTATATTACCCATTTTTTTTAAGAATTCAGGCTTAAAATACTCAGCGTCAAATCTTTTCGCTTCTTGAATATTGGAGTATTTAACTGTGCTTATTTGTGACATAAATTATTTTTCTAAATCTTCAAATTTTTTCTGTATAAAATCAAAAATTGCCTTAAAGTTGTTCTCCGTGCTTTTTTGGATATTGAAATCTTTATTTGAAATTAAAAAATTTTCTAATGATTTATTAAAATGAGTTTTATTGTAAATGGTATCTTCTGGGTAAGTATCTTTTTGTATATTTAATTTTTCATCTGTTTTAGTCCCCGAAAGAAACAGGTTTTCTGTTTTGAAATTCTCAAAAGATTTTTTTACCTCCCCAAGTGTAAAGATATGATTTTCTAATTCTTTACTGATATTTTCACAGCATTTATTTTTTGCTTCTTTGCCTTGCTCATCATCATCAAATATAGCAATAAATTTTTTGTTATTAGCAAGGTATTCTGGAAATATCTTTTCGTATTTATCTACCCCCGCACCAGGATAAAATATAAAATCACATTCCCCATCTTTGAAAATCTTTTTTGAAATCCACTTAAAAGTATAATAATCCCACTTACCTTCAAAAAAGATGGTTTTTCCTGATGGAACAAGCGGGCTTTCTATAAATTCCAATATGTCCAATATAGGTTTTATATGTGTTTCATCATTATCTGTGTCAGCAACAAAAGTTCTATATGATATTGCTTTTATATCTTGTTTATAATCATAACCACTTTCTTTTTTTCTTCCCTCATCTTTAACAACGAAAGCATTAGAAAGAAATTCTATATTTAACAAATAATGACTGTGAGTTGAATAAATTATTTTTGCATTGTTTACTAAGTTTCCAAAAATTGTTAGTAACTTAATTTGCGAACTTTGATGAAGATTGCTTGCGGGTTCATCAAATAAAAATAAGTATTCTCCATTTTCTCCGTCTCTCATTTTTCTAAATTCAGTAAATAAAATAAAACTAAAAAACCATCTAAAACCTAAACTTCTTTCGTGAATATGAAAAGGGCTTCCACCATCATCTACTTTGATTTCCATAGAGGCACCGTTACTATCAACACTTACATCAACCAATATATCTTTTTTTGTACCAGGAAATATCTCTGACCAAGGTTCTATAATTCTTTTTTTCAACTCTTTTGCTATATCGTTTTTTATTTTTGAAGCAGACGATTGTTTTGCTGGGTCTCCAACGGCTTTTATTTTTGTTAAAAAGTCATTGAGATTATAATCAGAGTTTATTGACCTTAAGACATCATCTATAACTAACCTGTATTCTTTAAGAATATCTTTATCGCTCTCACTAACAGGAATGGTATCTATATTTTCTAAATGTATTTTTTCTGGAAATCTAAAAAGAAAATCAGAGAAATAAAGGATTTTGGGTATGAGTTTTTCTTCAACATAATTTGTTATTTCTCCCCACAAATCTCTATCTTTTTCAAACAACCTTACAAAATTCTTTGCTTGTTTCTTTTTGATGTAAAAAGGGAATACCCAAGAAGTATTTGATTTCTTAAAAAGAGAATTATCAAATTTATATTCTTTCGTTATGGTTATTTCCTCAACATTTTCTCTTAATTCGTATTTTTCTTCCCCTAACAAACCCTTGATTAAATCGTTGTCGGTCTCATCTAATTGTAGAGTTGCTTTAATTTCTACGCTACCAGTAAACGAACCTGAGTTCGCTTTATGTAATATCTTATGTTCAGAACCATTTTCAATTCCTTTTTGGAATAAATTTATAGCCTCCAAGATAGTCGTCTTACCACTTTCGTTTAGTCCAACAAGGGGAAAAATCTTACCGTGTGGTAATTTATTCAAATCCAAGGTTAATTCATTTATTCCTTTGAAATTTTTTATCTCAAACTTTACAAACTTCATAGTTAATTATTTCCAAAAACTCAACTTGTTTTCTTTTGCCCATTTTTCAAAAGCAAAAGCAATGTCGTCTAAATCGTGTTTTTGTATTAAGTGATTGTGTTCGTCTACTTTTCTTTCTCCTGTTTTCTCATCAATTTCATAAATTTCTTCTCCTGAATTATTTTTACCAGAGTTTTCTGAAACAGCCATAAACACAGGGTAGTCTTCTACCCTTGGATTAATTTTGTCGTCCCATTTCTGCACAAACAAAACAGAAGTTTTTGTTCCTGTATGTGGCTTGAAAGTATTACCATCTAAACCAACAACAGCAATAAGTCTTGCTCTTTCCATTATGTATTCTCGTATTCTTTCGTCAGAAGTGTTGTTAAATCTTCCTTGCGGTAAAACAATCGCCATTCTTCCACCATCTTTTAAGAAGTCTAAATTTCTTTCAATAAATAAAATATCTCTTGAAATCTTATTTACTTTTTTGCCTTTATTAAAAGCCACATCGTAATCAGAAATTAACCGACCGTCTTTTATATCCCCCGCAAAAGGTGGATTTGCCATTACAATATCAAAATTAAATTCTTCTGGTCTTTTTCTATCTTTGGCTAAATCAAGCAATCTATAAAAACCATCAAGATAGGTTCTACCCCAATCACTGTCTTTGATTTTTTCTTCCCATCTTGTGTAATCCAAAGTATTTAGATGTAAAACATTTGTCCGTCCGTCTCCCGCAATCATATTAAGGGTTCTGGCAACACGGACGGACTTCTCATCAAAATCAATACCAAAAACTTTGGCAACATAATCTTTTTGTTCTTGGGTTAGTTTTTGATTTGAGAAATTATGGAAATTGGCTTTACCCTGATTTTGTAATTTATTCCAAACATTAAAAAGAGTATGGACGGTAAAACCACAAGAGCCACAAGCAGTATCTATCATATATTCGCTTGGTTTTGGGTTCATCATATACACACACATATCAATCACATTTCTTGGTGTGAAGTATTGCCCTTTTGCTCCTTTGGCGGTTTGATTTACAAGATATTCAAAGGCTTCATCAATAACTTGAAGATTAGAATTGAAAAGTTTTACATTTTGCAAAAACCCAACACAAATTTGAAGATGGTTTTCGTCTGTAATTCTCAAAGGTTCTCCTTGTTCAAAAATACCTTGCCATTTATTTTTGGCTTTCTTAAAGAGTTCATTTATAACTTCTTTTGTATGATGGGCGTCTCCACGACTTCTAAATTCAAGTTTTCTAAAACCATCATTATCAATTTTTTCTAAAATTTCTTTATCACTTAGGTCAGGATTATCTTTTTTAATTCGGTTAAAATCTCTCTCAATCGCAATTCTATCTTCGGCACTTTCCATTTCGTCATAAAGTTTTGTGAAGATAAGTTTGAAAACCTCTTCAAAAACATCTACTCCCGCATTAGCCAAAACTTCATCTTCAATTTCTTGAATTAGGGCTTTAAGACTTTTTCTTTCCTCCAAAAGTCTATCTTTCTGCATAAGTTCAAGATAGGTAAATCTTTCATTTTTTA
>CAZSPC010000035.1:0-3573 GCA_964608745.1 uncultured Candidatus Saccharibacteria bacterium
GTTTTTGTGGTGGTTAAAAGTTTTTGTAATTTTTTAGTTTCGTAATTTAGAGTAAATAAACAAAAAACTTAAGAACAACGGCAGAAACCCGGTTTCTGCCGTTTTATTTGTTTTATTCGGCTTGGGAATTAAATCAGTAAAAACCCAAACACCCCAGTGCTTTAGCACTGGGGTGTTTGAAATATAATGGTGGGTACCCGGTACCCACCATTATATTTATTCTTTTCAAAATTGATTCTTTGTGATATGTTTTTTGGTAGAAATGGTGTTGATAAAAACAAAAAACAAAAAGGAGAAAAAAATGGAACTTCGAGATTGTCGTCCGGGAGATATTGTTCAAGTAAAAAATAGAAGTAATATTTCACCACTATGTGGTGATGTTTATGCTATTATTTTTGATCCAAATGGGTGGTCCAAGTTTACTAATAAAAAGGTGCAAGAGGGTGTAGGTTTGGTGCATCTTTGTATGTTGGGGTATCATCCATATCAGCCAACATCATTTGGTTGTTTCTTTGTTGAGAAGCCAGAAAACTTAATGCTGATGGTAAGGGACGATATACACCTTGGTCATTTTTTGGCTACGTTGGAGTCCTTATCCAGGGTTTATGGGGTTTGCTCTCCTTATTTAGAAAGAGTAATTGCAGATATTTACGCTTTAAAAGAGGGGGATGCAAAATCTCAGATTGTTTTGGATTATAAGATTGGGGTTCCAGACCCAATAGGTGATTTTTTGAACCTTGATCGGATAATTGAAGAGGATTCTGATGATGATTTATATTCTATATTATCTTTTGACCAAAATGCCTGTCCAGATTGTCCATTTCCAGAAAGGTATTGCGATGTTTGGTGTTTGAGGCATCAAGCGATTTTCTTAAAAGATGATATTGCTCAGACTCCTTTTTTGTCTAAGTTGACTACCAATCAATAGGTTTTTATAAAACTGAGAGGTCTTACCTCTCAGTTTTTTCTTGCTCAAAAAAACTTTTTCATATAAACTTATCAACATACTAATTTATGCAAATCGTAAAAAACAGAAAAATATTTTATTCGATTTCAGGACTTCTTGTCGGGGCTTCGGTTCTAGCTATTGCCATCTTGGGTGTGAACCTTGGGATTGACTTTACTGGTGGTGCTATCACAGAAATTGTTTATACAGAAGAAGTTGTTGAGGTGGATAATCTTAAAGATGGGTTAGACAGTTTGGAGCTGGGTAATTATACAATTCAAAAAACAGGTGACAGTGGAATTATTCTCAGAACAAAAAATCTAACCGAGCAAGAAAGACTTTCTGTTATGTCTACTTTGTCTGTAAATAATACAGTTCAACTTGAAGAAAAAAGATATAACTCGATTGGGCCAGTTATTGGAGAAGAATTAAAAAATAAAGCTTGGTTGGCTATCTTTGCTGTGATTATTGCAATTATTTTATTCGTTGCTTTTGCTTTTAGAAAAGTAGCAGAGATTGGAAAGGAAACTGTGTCATCTTGGAAATTAGGATTTGTAGCAATTATGGCTTTGGTACACGATATTCTTATTCCGACTGGGGTTTTTGTGGTTTTGGGCAGTATATTTATTGATTATCAAATCGATGTTCTTTTTGTGACTGCTTTATTGGCCATTCTTGGATTTTCTGTAAATGATACAATTGTTGTGTTTGATAGGGTGAGAGAAAACATTAAAAATAGAAAAGGGGGAGAAAAGTTTGAAGATACAGTTGAAAAATCTTTGAAGCAAACTATTGCCCGATCAATCAATACATCTTTGACGACTTTGTTCGTTTTACTTTTCTTATTCTTTATGGGAGGGGAGACTACAAAACACTTTGCACTTGTATTGGCAATTGGTGTAATAGCTGGAACATATTCTTCTATCTTTTTAGCATCTCCGATGTTGGTTACACTAAATAAATTCAAAAAATAGTTTAAGCACATTATATTGAAAAAGCGCAGAAGCCGAGCTTCTGCGCTTTTTTCTTTACTTTTTGAAATGTTTAGTGTATAAATTGATGTAGGAATTTGTACTATAATAAATCTAATTAATCAATGGAGAAAAAAATGAAAAGAGAGATTAACAAAGGACTATGGGTAAAAGAAAAAATAAAAGCTATTTGGTTTTCTCTTGGGAGATGTTTTTTAATACCAATGGGACTTATCGTTTTTTCAGGGATCTTAATACTAATCAGCGTTTGAATATTTGCTCCCAAAAAAGGAGAAAAAATGCCTATTTTTATAGATTTGTTAATGAAGAAAAGTAAGTTTGCTCGCATAGAAACAAAAGAACAAAGAAGATGCTTTGAATCTTTGATAGAGTCTGTTTGTAAAGAAATTTGTGGAGAAGACGAGAAAATTGAAATTATATGGAGAGTTTTTGAAAGAAGTAATAATTCTCCTGGTTTAATTGTAACGATTAAATCAGAAGTTTTAACTTCCAAAGAAATTAATAATTTGTACAAATGTTCTGTTGCATTGTTTTCTTCGTGTGATCTTCTCGAAGTATGTCTCTTGAAGGAATTTCGATTGTTTGTTATGGAACTTTTTCCATTAAATAGAGAGAAAATAAGAAGAGGTGATTTCTTGATGCAGTACATTAAGTAATCTATACCTCAAAATCTGCGGATTTGATAACCCGCAGATTTTTTATGTTAAAATATTTATATGAATAAAAATCTAAAACAAATAATTCAAGAAGCTGACCAGGGAAAAATAGCTATTGGCCACTTTAATATTTCAAATATTGAAGGGCTTTGGGCGATTTTTAATTCAGCCAAAGAACTTGATTTACCAGTTATTATTGGTTTGTCGGAAGGGGAAAGAGATTTCGTTGGCACAAAACAGGCTGTTGCATTAGTAAAATCTTTGCGAGAAGAATTTGATTATCCAATTTTTATAAATGCTGATCATTGCAAGTCGTTTGAGAGTTTAAAAGAAGCTGTTGATGCTGGTTTTGATGCTGTAATTTTTGATGGTGCTCATTTATCAGTTGACGAAAATATTAAAGAAACAAAAAGATGTGTTGAATATACCAAAGGTGTGAACTCAGATATTATAGTGGAGGGTGAACTTGGTTATATCGGAACATCATCAAAAATGTTGGATGAAGTACCCGAAGGAGTGGAAATGACATCGGTTGAAGATGCTGAGAGGTTTGTAAAAGAAACTGGTGTAGATTTATTTTCACCAGCAGTTGGAAATATTCATGGAATGCTCAAAGGTGTTCAAAATCCTAATCTTGATATTGAAAGAATAAAAGATATCCGAGAAGCTTGTGGCGTACCACTGGTTTTGCATGGTGGTTCTGGAATAACAGATGATGATTTTATCTCTGCGATTGATTCGGGAATTTCGATTGTCCATATTAATACAGAAATCAGAAAAGCTTATCGAGAATCACTTGAACGATCTTTATCTGGGGATGCAGAACAAATTGCTCCATATAAAATAATGAAACCGGTGGTTGAGAAGATGGGAGAGGTGATAAGTGGTAGATTAAAATTGTTTTCTGGGAAATAGAATAAAGAATTTTGACTTAATAGACAATTCTGGCTCCTGAGAAATTAATTCTCAGGAGCTTTTC
>CAZSPC010000036.1:0-3159 GCA_964608745.1 uncultured Candidatus Saccharibacteria bacterium
GTTTTTGTGGTGGTTAAAAGTTTTTGTAATTTTTTAGTTTCGTAATTTAGAGTAAGATTAAGTTTTTTGAGGGAGTGAATGGCATAAAACAAGCTTATAAAGAAACTCTCAAACATCCAAATAAGCCGATGTTATCTTTTTTTCCTAAAAAAGTTAGTACCGCAGTTGGTGATGAGTATTTTGTTAAAGAATATATTCCCGGAAGAGTGAAAAATAATATTTGGGTAAATGCTATTGCGCCAGACACCAAAGCAATGAAAGATGTTTACCCATCTGACCCAAAATCTTATCGAGTAACCAGGTTTATGCCAGCAGATAAATTAAATGTGGAAATTGATATGAGTTTGTTTGGCGGTTACAAAATTTTAATCACCGGTTTTGATGAACATATTGCAATAATCATCGAATCTAAAAAAATCTACTCATCTCTCAAAAGTATTTTTGAAATAATGTGGGAGAGTTTGGAATAAATTATAAACTTGGAATAAAATACAAACAACGTTTCGCAGGCCGATAGGTTTTTGAAGCGTCTTTTTTAGATAAAATATTTTCTTTTGTATTTATTTTCTTCGCATTTTTTAGAAAATATGATAATATTTCTGTATGACAAAACTAGATATAAAATATTTTAAAGGAAGACTAGAAGAAGAACTTGCTCTGTTAGAGGAAGAGATGGGTTCTGTTGCTATAAAAGACCCTAACAACCCTGATAATTGGATTGCAAAACAGCCAGAAGAAAATATTTCTCCTGCAGATGCCAATGAGGTGGCTGATACAATCGATGATTATGAAAGCAACCACGCTATTTTGAAAGATTTTAAGATTAGATATAAAAACATCAAGATTGCTTTGGAGAAAATAGAAAATGGCACATATGGTATGTGTGAAATGGAAGATCATCCGATTAGTGAGGAGAGGCTGAAAGCTATTCCATCGGCTAGGACCTGTAAAAATCATATGGAAGAATAAAAATCAACTAAAAAATGAAAAACCACTGATCTATCAGGGTTTTTTGTTTGCTACAATGAAAATAATTATATAATATTAAAAACAATGGACTGTTTAACTTATATATTCACAGGAGCTGTGCAAGGTTTGACCGAGTTTTTACCAGTATCTTCTTCTGGGCATACTTTTTTGCTGAAGTATTTTTTTGGACTAGATATAGGACTTGTCTTTGAAGCTTGGTTGCATTTGGCCTCTCTTTTGGCTGTTGTTTGGTTTTTTAGAGGAAGATTGATTGAGTTGGTTGTTGAGTTTGCTTCGCAAACCAAAGCCTGGATTGCCACACTTCGCTCGCAAAGACGAACCGCGGAAGGTGGTTCGTCAACGAATTTTCCTTTGGAAAATTCGTTCAACGAAAAACTCCGTTTTTCGTCTTTGCGAGCCAAGGGCGAAGCAATCCAGGCGTCGGGTTGCGAGAGCAACCAAAACAACAATAGTCTATTAATGCTAAAACTCCTTACCGCCACCCTACTCACCTTACCAATCGCTTTACTAATTGATAAATTTTTCATAAAAAGCGGGTTTTTGAATATTACAACAGTTGCCATTACCCTTTTCATCACCGGAATTCTTATACTCCTTTCTGACAAAATTGGAAAAGAAAATAAAAAATTTATTTGGCCGATAGTTATTGCTGTTGGCTTAATTCAAGGACTAGCGGTTATCCCCGGAATTTCACGAGCAGGTCTCACCATTGCATTATTAATCCTACTTGGCTTAAAACGACGAGAATCAGTTGAGATTTCCTTCTTACTAGCAATCCCAACAATATTAGGAGCGTTTATATTCTCAGTTGCCGATATTGGAGCAAAAAGCCTCCTCTTACTAACACCAGAGCTAGTACTAGCCTTCATTGCTTCATTCCTATTCTCAATCCTCTCAATCAAATATATGCTCAAATGGGTACAAGACAAATGGATATATTTTGCCTTTTATTGTTTTGCTGTATCAATAATAATTTTTTATTTCAGTTTCACCGATAAATTGTTTTTTGCCTCTTTGTAGATATTGACAAAACACTGCACAAAAGATATATTTATGGCGGATGTTCTTTACCTAAAATCAAAAATACTTATATAAGGAGATTATTGTGAAAGAAATACCAAACGAAGAGCAGGTGTCTGAAGCACTTATAAAACTTGCGCTAGCCACTCACGAAAGAGTATTTGAAAAACTCAAAAACAACAAAAGAGTGACAAAACAGGTTGAAGAAGATTATTTTGAGTTTTGTGAATTAGCACAAAATTTTTTACCAAAATGTTTCCCTGTTTTTGATATAAATAAACTTTTTGAACAAATCCCAACAAATAGCTGGGTAATCTTATTCAAAGAATATATGTCAAAAAAACAAATAAAAACAGTAGGTTTGGCTGGAGAGAAACTAGGTCAAAATTCTGTTTTTCGAAACCTGTGTGAAGAAAAACCAACAAAAAGAACTTTTCATTAAGATATTTCATAGTCCAAAAAGAGAACTTTCTTTTTTTGGACTTTTTGTTTACAATTAAGCAAAATTCGTTATCAATTAAATTTTAAAAATTATGGAAGAAATACCAACAATTAACCAACAAAAAGTACAAGACATAATCCCTGAAAAAGTTTTGGATGAATTAGAAGACGAACACTTAGATTTTATCAAACAATCTTATCCAATCGTTTCAAACAACCAAGAAGAAGTTGAGGTGATAAAAATAGCCGAAGAGTTAGCAACAGGAACTAATACAGCTGATATACCAAAAATTATAGAAAATTTGAGAGAAAGTCAAAAAAATCAACCAGAAGAGTCTGGTTTTGATGTTAAGGTAGATCAAAAAGACAATGTAGTAACAAGACCTGATGCAATAGATGGGTAAACAAAACCAAAACAACTGAGTAGCTGAGCTACTCAGTTGTTTTGGTTTTGTGCGGATAGGGGTAATCGAAACCTGACCGTCACTAAACTCAGGCTTCGTCCTACGGACTCGCCTTCGTTAAGTGCGGCGGGTCACACCTCGCCTGTCGTTCCGGTTTTCTCCGCTACGCTACGAAAATCCTCACGACATGGCTCCGGCGGTTTCGATTACCACGAAAAGTGCACTGGCACTTTTCTCCTATCCTTACACACTCTAAATTACGAAACTAAAAAATTACAAAAACTTTTAACCACCACAAAAACAC
>CAZSPC010000037.1:0-2560 GCA_964608745.1 uncultured Candidatus Saccharibacteria bacterium
TATATTGCAACAAAAAACTGGGGTTTCAAACCCCAGTTTTTGATATTAAGTCAAAAATTATAAATTATAAATTAAAAATTTAACTTATTAAAATTTATTTTAGTAAGTTAAAGTATCTATCAAATTCCCTTCACTATCCATTAGTTTAATTGTTTCTCTTTTTTGTTTCCACATCTCTTCACTCCTATTTAAGAAAATTCTCCATTCTTGGTTATAAAACCCAGGTTCATTTTTATGTTTCTTAACACAAGCGTTGTAGTTAATTTCATTGTTGATATAGACCTGACATTCGTGTTGCATATCAAGTGGTAGATTTCTTGTATTTATTTTGCAAGTACTTAAATTTTCAACATAATCAATACAATCATCATTGAATGCATTTGGTCCAGTAGTTATAAAATCATCTTCATCTTCTGGGGCGGGGCATTCTTTTTTAAGATAAGGATAAAAATTTTGGAATTGTTCCAAGTAACCAGTACAAAGATTTGTTCTAAAAGATGTGCCGATAGGGGAGCGGCCGGTTGTGATATAAATCTTTTCGCCAGATGAAACAAAGACATCCTGTTTTGAATTTACTGTTGATGTGTAGGGAAGATAAGATGCTTCGGGGATAGTAATGCTTTTACCTGTTACGGCAGATTGAAGTTTCCAGCCGGTTATATTTACTTTGTTTCTGTCTCCTCCTCCAAATTCTATTATCAAATATTCTTTATTTGGGTTATCATATGTGGCATTTCCTTTTTTTAAGACAACTTTTCCTTTATAAGTTGATATGTTTACAACTTCCTGAGCTTTCTCTAAGTTTTCACGAATTTCTTGTTGTTCTTCTGATGGATTTTTTATTGAGAATGGATTTAAGTCTGGGAAATTTTTGTCGTAGGTTTTCCAAGATCCAAGAGGTTCTTTTGGTTGTTCAACAAAAGCTCCACCTTGAGACATTTCTCTTTCTACGCCACCACCAATAAACCAGATAAGCCAAAGGCCGATGAAAATTAATATAAACCATTTTAATAATTGAAATCCGTCCATAAAAATTAAAAATTTTTAGAAATCCTAAATTCTAAATCCGAAATTCTAAGCAAATTCGAATAAATAAAACTCAAAACTAAAAAATTTTTGAATTTTAAAAATTTGAATTTTGAATTTGTTTAGTATTTAGAGTTTAGTGTTTAGAATTTTGATAATTATTTTAGCAATAACCAGGTAGACAATTTTTATAAATTAATTTTTCTCAACTCCTCCCTCACTACCCCTGCATCATCCCACTCCAACTTTGTATTATTCGGCCCCATTATATAAGGATCTGTTCCTTTGCCGGTTATTAAAACTGTATCACCAGTGTCGGCAACTTTCAATGCTTTGTTGATAGCTTCGCGACGATCCATTATTATTTCATGGTTGTGATTTTTAATTCCTTTAATCATATCGTCAACGATTTGTTTGGGATCTTCATCATACGGGTCTTCGTTAGTAAGAATTATATGAGAACAATATTTATCAGCAATGGATCCCATTTCTGGACGCTTCCACTTGTCCCGTCCGCCACCAGTATTTCCAAGAACACAAATTCTTTTGGTATTTTGAAAAGCTTGATAAAGTTTTTCCAGTGAGTCGCTGGTATGAGCATAATCAACTACGACGGTAAAATCTTGTCCTTCTTCTATTTTTTCTACTCGGCCACGAATTCCTTTGAAGTTTTCTAATGCTTTTTTAATAGTGTTGATGCCAATATTTTGTGTTTTAGCGAAAGAGATCGCTGCCAACATATTATAAATGTTGAATTTTCCTGCCAGAGTTGCTTCGATTTTTTCTTGGTCAAGAGTAATTGTTGTACCGTCTTTTCTTAGTTCAAAAGGCTCTGCTTCTTTAAGTTTATACTTATATTTTTCTTCTATATTAAAATTCAAAAATTTTGGTGCTTCTTTGTCGTCTTCATTTACAACCAAGATTTTTCTTTTTTTGTTTGATTTTTCTAGGGCTTTCACAATCTTTAACTTTGCATCACGATAACTTTCGTATGAGCCGTGCGACTCAATATGTTCAGGAGAGAGGTTGGTGAAAATAAGAGCATTTGATTGAATGAATTTATGGCGAAATTGCAAAACTCCTTGTGAAGTTGATTCAATAATCACATAATCACACTTTTGACGAACTGCTTTTCTTAAAAATTTTTGGACAAAAAATCTACCGGGCATGGTCATCTTTTCCATATTAGGTTTGCTTTCTTTTCCTATTTTAAACCTCAATGTTCCTAGCAAAGCTGTTTTGAACCCAGCTTCTTCTAAAATAACATTAACGAGTTCTGCGGTGCTGGTTTTTCCTTTAGTTCCGGTAATTTGCACAACAAAAATTTTTCGAGAAGGAAAACGATAAATTATTGCTCCGGTTAGGGAAAGTAGATAATGATAAACAGGTTGAAAAAAAGTAAAAACTTTTTCAGGAATGAGTTTTTTGATTTGATAGAGGAGTGAATTTAGCATTGATTAAATTTTAACAAAATTTAATAGATTTAAGAAGTAAGATTTAAGATTTAAGAAAACGAATTTTTGCTTTGCAAAAA
>CAZSPC010000038.1:0-2322 GCA_964608745.1 uncultured Candidatus Saccharibacteria bacterium
AAAAGCTCCTGAGAATTAATTTCTCAGGAGCCAGAATTGTCTATTAAGTCAAAAATTAACTGTTTTCTGTTGACTTTTTGTTTCTTTTCAGATAATATGATGAGAGGTATTTAATACCCCTTTCGTTATCATGAATAGCGAAAGCTATATACCCCCTCGGTTTCCACTGGAAGCCGAGTTTTTTATTGACTTTTTGTTTTAGATAAGTAATATAGTTATTGGAAGCAGTACTTAAACAACGATGAGTTGTGAGACAGCACCGTGATGTATGGAAGGTGTGGACGGGTTCGACTCCCGTTCGTCGGTTCTGAATAAAGTGGTTATTCTTGTGTAGGATACGCGAGAGACTGTGAATCCCTAGCGTCTAGCTAGGGTGGAGTCACCCTTGAAATATCGCGCCTGAATAACAACTCATTTTTAGTAAGAATTGGGTACTTGTTTCTAGGACTACAACGGTTTTCAACCGCTTGTAGCCCTTTTTTATTTACTATAATCTTTAAATTTCTAAAATTGGGTGAGATTCGTTTATATTTTTGAAAAATTTTCGTGAGCCTTATCTTAGAATAAGGTGAACGGAAATTTGAAAAAATAGAAATGAATATCGCCAATTTTAGGAATTTAATAAAAAAACCGCCCAATATTTATCATTGTGATTGGGCTTGTTAAATGGCAGAAAAACAAACCTCTTTAAAAAATTTCATGACCGGATGGAGTTTGTGGTCATATATTTGAGAAACAATTGGTCTCAAAAATCGATAAAATATTGAACGGTTTGAATTTTTTCGAACTCACTATTGGAGTTGGAAAATAATTCTAAATGTACTCTGGATCACGAAACTAATTTCGTCACGAGAATTTATTAAAATTTTTGAGATTTGTTTAAAAAAAGATGAGCACTAGCCCTAGCTAATGTGAAATCTTTTTTAAAATAAAGATCGGAAATTTTAGAAATTTGTAGTAGAAAGTAGTTTCGTGATTCAGAGTTTCTAATAAAGAACACAAAGGACAAGTTTTTAAACTGCTTGCAGGCCTTACAAACACTTTAAAATGTTTTTCTAATAACAATAGTATCATTCTAAAGGACATCTATAAAGGACATTTTGTGGATAACTTTCTAACGGACATTTATAAAGGACATTTTTTTACAAAATGTCCTTTATAAATGTCCGTTAGAAATGTCCTTTAGAATTTTAATACTATTCGTCATTGCGATCTGTCGGCTGATGGAGAAGTAATCTAGACCTTGGTTTCCAAAAATTTCCAAGGGAAATTTTTGGAAACTTTCTCCTGGATTGCTTCACCTTCGGCTCGCAATGACGGGTTATTTTTTTAATTCCAACACAACCGGTGCGTGATCTGAACCAAGAACTTTGTCATATATATCAGCTTTCTTGATTTTGTTTTTCAAGCCCTGTGACACCAAAAAATAATCAATTCTCCAACCAGAATTATTCTTTCTTGCATTAAATCGATAAGACCACCATGAATATCTTATTGTATCTGGATGAAAAAACCTAAAAGTATCAATAAATCCAGCTTTCAAAAAATCTCCAAACCTCTCCCTTTCTTTATCTGTAAAACCGGCATTTCCTGGGTTATTCTGTGTCGTTTTATTTGCTTGCGGATTTTTTAAGTCAATCTCTTTGTGTGCAACATTTAAATCCCCACACACCACCACCTGTTTTTTCTTTTCTAATTTTTTTAAATATTTTAAAAAAGCTTTGTCCCAAACATCATATCTATAATCGACTCGTTCCAGCATTGGTTTTGAATTAGGAGTATAAACATTTACCAAAAATAATTTTTCAAATTCAAGTGTAATAACCCGACCCTCATTGTCTCCGTCTTTTTTTTCTGTGTAACCAAGCCCGTAAAAAACATTAGTGGGTTCTTTTTTAGAAAATATAGCTGTCCCAGAATAACCTTTTCTCTCAGCAGAATTCCAATAATGATATTTGTAACTCGGAAACAATTTTCCTGTTTGAATATTTTTGTTTACTGAATCAAATAGGGAAGTTTCACTATCTTCAAAAAACTCATCGATTTGTTCTTTATGAGCTTTTGTCTCTTGTACACAAAAAACATCAGGGCTTTCTTGCTCCTCAATAAATTCAACAGTTCCTTCTTTTTGAATCCAAGCTCGGATTCCGTTTACATTCCAAGATATTATTTTCATTTGCTACATTATAACAAATGAAAAAGATTTAGGATGTAAGATTTATGATTTAAGAAAAGACTTCGTCTTTTTTATTAATCCTTGCAATAATTTAGACTTAATAGACAATTCTGGCTCCTGAAAACTCGCTTTCATATTCTTGTTAA
>CAZSPC010000039.1:0-2232 GCA_964608745.1 uncultured Candidatus Saccharibacteria bacterium
TAACTCAAGTGTGTTTTAATTTCCGACACCAAAGTTTTAATATCATGATTCTTAATGACATATTGTCTAAAAGTTTCGGAGTGTTTTTCCAAGCTACTAGCAGGTAATTTTAAAATTCCTTCGAGTTTCCTTGCTAGGTCTCTGGAATTATTCTCCTTGAATAAAAATTGATCAGACAAAATGTTCTTAAACGACTTGTTCGACACCAAAACAATGTTGCCACAAGTCATCGCTTCAAGAATAGTTTTATCAAAACTTCCACTTTGAGTTAAATTAACAAAAATCTGATATTGATTATAAACTTCTGGGGTTTGGTAATTTGAAACTGAATTATGAAAACTCAATATTCCCTTTTCTTCTAAAGGAATAGCTATTTTTTTCAAATTTTTGTAATAATCCAAATCCTGTTTTAAGCAACCGCCATAGATTCCGGAGTTAAATTTTACACCGTTTTTATCAAGCACCTTTAGCGCTTTAATTAAAACTTCCAATTTTTTAACGGGAGAAATTCTACCCAAAGATAGTACAGTCTTTCCTTTTTTGGAAACAGATTTTTTAGGAACAAACAATCGAGTGTTTATTCCAGCTGGCATAATTTGAGATTTTTTGAACTTAGCCGGAAAAGCCAAAGACGAAGTGTGAAAGACTTTTTCAGAAAACAAAATTGCTATTCGAGTTTTCAAACTTCCAATTTTGTGGTTATACCACAAAAAAACTTCCTTTCTCCAATATCTCCAGAATAGTCCCCCTAGAACAACATATTCGGGGTTCATATGGACGAAAACTTTGTCGTAATTCTCTTCTTCATCAATGATGTAATTATAGAAATTGGCTATGTAAGTGAATTTAGCTAGAAATTTTGTGACAAAATTAAGTTTACCCATTGCCTCTTTACCCAAAGACAATACTCTGACATTTTTTGGCAAAGTATACTGACCTTTTCCGAGACAAATGACAGTTACTTTTTCATACCTATCAGCAAATTCCAAAAGCCAATCGTGAAAAAATCCAAGAATATCATCGTTTTTATCTACTTTTTGAGTAATTATCAACAATTTCATTGACTTTTTTTTTAATTAGTATATTATATAAATAATCATTATGAAAAGCGTCGCCAACCGGGCTAGTCCAAAGGATGGCGCTTTTTATTTTTATTCTCCAAAAAATGTTTTATATCCAACAAATACTTGATTGATTTCTTCCAACCGCACGCTTTTCTTAATAAAAAAGAAGTTTTCTTTCTATTTGGACTTAAAACAACTTTAAATTTATTTTTATCTTTCAAATAATTAACTAAACTAGCAAAATCACCATCACTAGTAACGAGAACCGCTTTATCATATTTAGGTAAAAGATCAACGGTATTTAAAGTTAAATCAACATCAATATTACCCTTGGGTTTTCCCTTTTCGTCTTGCGAAATTTCTTTGAAAACAATATCAAAACCAGCCTTTTTCAACAAAGAGTAAAACTTTTTATTTTCTTCTAAATAACCAACAAACCAAAAAGCTTTTTTAACTTGATACTTATCTTTTAGATAAACCCTTAATCTAAATATATCCACTATCCACCCATCATCTTTGGTGCCCAAATATAAATTTTGAGCATCTATAAAAGCATAGTTAGTTTGTTTTTCTTTATTAATATTTATCATTTTTTCCAATCTTTAATTATCAGTCTCTTTCTTCTTTTATCTAACTCCACAACAAGTTTTTGCGATTTCTTCCAACCTAATTTTCTCACTTCCTCAATAGGTAAAGTAACAAAGTAAGTAGGACCATTTTTAGATAACTTCCTAATATTTCTATCCTCTAATTTTCTTCTAGCCATAATATTTATAAATTTAACTGTATAATTAACTGTACAGTTAATTATACAGTTAAATTCTAAAACAAAAAAGGATCTAAATAGATTTCGATCCTTATAAAAACTACAAAGCTATTTTGGTTTTAATGCTTTTTTTCTTATTTCCACAAGCTCTTGGTCTAATTCCGTCATAGCCCCAGTTTTTTCCTCAACAATCTCAGCAAACTTTTTTGACCCAAGAGCTTTTTGAGCATCAGCCAGAATAACAGGAAGGACATTCCGAAAACAATTACAACTTCCAATACACCCGCATTTTGGTGCCATTTCATTACCCTCCTCTAAAAGTAGTTACGAGTACAAAACCTGTCTAGACATTATCAAGAATCCAAAACAAAAGCAATGCTATAAACACCTTTCCCAATCTTT
>CAZSPC010000040.1:0-1976 GCA_964608745.1 uncultured Candidatus Saccharibacteria bacterium
CTCAAGAACCATAACGGTTTGAGAAGTGATTTGAGAGAAAAATTGGTTGATGATTATTTGAATAGGAAAAACCCCAGAAATTGATATTAAGTCAATAATTTAGACGCTTTCTTGGTCTGTTATTTAACCTATCTTCAATTATTTTAATATCACTTTCTGTGATTTTACCATGTTGCTGTTTCTTAGGAAAATATTGTCTTAATAAACCGTTGGTGTTTTCGTTTGTTCCTCTTTCCCAAGAGTGATAAGGATAACAAAAGTAGATGGGTATTTTTGTATCTACTGTAATTAAATCGTGATAAGAAAACTCTACTCCGTTATCATAAGTAATACTTTCAATCAGATCTTTGTTCTTTTTGTGAATTTTAATAGTTTCTTCATAAATAGTTTGTGCATATCCGTTAGGTATATGTCTCACAAAAAGATAACCAGATTTTCTATCAACAAGAGTGTAAAGTCTTTCTAATCCATTAAGTAACACAGTATCTCCTTCAAAATCACCTAGTCTTTCTCTACTCTCGATAAACTCAGGCCTTTCATCTATCATTGTTTTAGGAGCTGTAATTGACTGAAAAGAGCTTGTTTTCTTTGTTTTTCTATACTTCTTACCTTTTCTTCTTAAATTTGAAACTAAATCCTCCTTTAGCTCACAGTCTGACATTCTACCTATCCAATCATATATCGTTGGGGGTGATACGGTATCAAATCTCCCCGAGATTTGTTCTGGAGATAGTTGCTCCTCTACGATTAATTTTGTAATCGCTTTTTCTGTCTTTAAATCATTCTCGATAATTCTATATTTTAGTTTTGATGTTTTTCTTCTTGCTAAATACTTCTTGTGAGCTTTTTTAGAAGAATAGATTATTTTTCCAAATCGATTTACTTCGCCATTTCTTTCAATTTCATCTCTTATCGTGTCGTATTTTCTCTTTAACCAATTAGCTATGTAATAGTATGATTTACCTCTTTTCCACAGATCTGCAATAATAGCTCGTTCATCACGAGTAATTTGTGTATAATTGCCCATAACAAAGACTTCGTTATTTGTTAATAATATTGACCTTTTTAGTAATATTATTTTAACAGGTACGAAGTTTTTGTTTTTTTGCCAAAATTGTTCCAGGTTCAGTCTTTAGTTCAAGAACTTTACTTATATTTTTTTTAAATTATACTCATATTAGAAATACACAGTCTTACAATCAAATTTTAGGAGAATAAAATGATAAAAATATTTGACCACGATTCCGAATCTTTTCTAAAAGTAAAACGACGAAAATTTTATGTTTTCGAAGAGTATATTATTTTTCGGAATAAAGACGGAATTTTTGCTATTCCTCATTTTCCAAAACAGGATGGAAAAAATGTCGTTGATTTATTTGAAGAAGAGTTTGCTCATCTTGAATTGAAATATGAGTGTATGGCCGATATCGGAAGTGAAGATATTGCAAAAGTTCGCAAAAAATTAAAGAATATTTAAAAATAAAAAGCCCTAGGAATAGGGCTTTTAAACTTGCATTAATAGTTATTGAAAGTTTCTGCACTGACTCCACTTTCTAGTATTTTTGGTGGAGGAAAAAGTTTTTCAACTTTTTCCTTTCCAAAGATAGTTTCTTGGTTGTCTTTATAGTCTTTTACAATAACAACAAAATTATTGTTGATTATTGGTTGGCAAACTAAAGCGCCATTTTTTTGTTTGATAAAATTTTCTTTTTTAGAGCAATATTTATCTAGTTGTTTTTTGACATGAACTCCGTATTGATATTCTTTTGATTTTTGTTTGAATGTACTTATTACAGTCCTGTCTTGTATATCTAAAATTATCCAAAAACCAACTATACCAAAAAATGCTAGAATACTTATCAAAAAATCTTTCATTATTTTCTCCTTTCTAAGTTTTATTATTTGATATTTATAACAAAAAGGCATCTAGAACTTAACTTTTTGTATTTTTGGCCTAATTTTTGTTAAAATTTTCT
>CAZSPC010000041.1:0-1797 GCA_964608745.1 uncultured Candidatus Saccharibacteria bacterium
GAAGCGATGGGTGATTATTAGTTAAAAAATTGCATTTCGGGTAGGAATTTACCTACGATTACCTAAATTAATAGTAACTTATAAAATGTAGTAAGTCAACCTTTTAAATCCTAAATCCTAAATCTAAAAAATTTATGTTAAAATGTAATTCATATGAAAAAAAACGAACAACATTCAGTTTTATATCGAAAATATCGTCCTTCAAATTTTAAAGAAATATTAGGGCAGGATCATATTATAAAGACTTTGGGTGGTGCCATAAACTTGGGCAATATTGCCCATGCTTATTTATTTGCTGGTTCTCGTGGCATTGGGAAAACAAGTATTGCTCGGATTTTGGCTAAGGAAATTAAATGTACTGCAAATGATATGTATGAAATTGATGCGGCATCGAATAGGGGAATAGATGATATTCGAGAATTGAGAGATTCTGTGAATGTTTTACCTTTTGAGTCTCCCTATAAAGTTTATATTATTGATGAAGTTCATATGCTTACCAAAGAGGCTTTCAACGCTCTCTTAAAAACCTTGGAAGAACCGCCAAAACATGTAATTTTTGTTCTTGCAACAACAGAAATTGAAAAACTACCTGATACGATCGTTTCTCGGTGCCAGACTTTTACTTTCAAAAAGCCTACCCAAAATATTTTAAAAGATATGGTGCTGGATGTGTCTAAAAAAGAAGGGTTTAAACTTGACCCGTCGTCCGCTGACCTGATAGCTGTTTTGGGTGATGGGTCTTTTAGAGATACTTACGGAATTTTACAGAAAGTAATTAGCTCATCAGCTGACAAAAAAATTGATCCAGAAGAAGTAGAAATGGTAACCGGTGCACCAAAAGGGGAGTTGGTGAATGATTTTATTGAATCAATTGTGAAATCTGATCTGGATAAGGGGTTGGGTGCAGTTAATCAAGCAACCGAAAGTAATTTAGACATGAAAATCTATGCAAAATTAATTTTACATAAGCTTAGAGCTGTTCTTTTGCTAAGATTTGCACAAGATATGAAAGAGAATATTAAACAAGAATTTTCAAAAGAAGATTTTGCATTTTTGGAAGAATTAGCAAAAGATAAAGAAACTAAAATTTCTTCTGAAACAATTGCAAAAATGCTAACCGCCTATGATCAAATAGGTAGAGCATATCTCCCACATCTGCCTTTGGAGTTAGTTTTGGTGGAGTTAAATGATTAACTTGTATCCGATTTTGAGATATGTTGAAAAAATATTTAACAATTATAAAAATAACATGGCAGAGGGCACTAACATATCGTTTTAGTGTTTTTACATATAGGATAGGTGAAATTGCTGAAGTTGTGGTGTTGATTTTTATGTGGACGGCCATATTTGAAGGACAAGAAATTATAAAAGGGTATACGGTGGAAGAGATGATCACCTATATTTTAGTTGGTAATATCGTTGCGGTGGTTGTTAGGAATTGGTTGTGGGTAGTAGTCGCAAAAGATATTAAAAACGGAACCCTGTCTCAGTTTTTGGTTAAACCAATTAAATATTTCAACTATGTAGTAACGAGAGAAGTTGGTAGGGTTTCCTTGGCTTTTTTGCTGTCTTTAATATCGCAGGTGGTAGTAGTTTTCTTTTTTCTAAATCTTTTTATCTTTAACACAGATATTTTTCATCTTTTGTTAATTATAATTATGGTTTTGTTAGCATTTGTGATTGAGTTATTTATAGCATATCTTGTAGGTTTAATTGCTTTTTGGACTGATGAGGTTGAGGGTATTTTTGCAACCATTGTTCGTTTAAAAAAATTCTTTTCAGGGAGCTATTTTCCGT